>DDYO01000017.1 GCA_002348045.1 Anaerolineales bacterium UBA2232 | reverse complement strand
AGTATTCATATCAGACGGGCCCGAGCGGCCCGTTTTGCATTTCTACCCGCCGGTTTACCTATCTCTGGGCGTGGTTCGTGCCGAGGTACAGCCTACGTGACTGTGATCACTGGTGTGTTGCCACAGGTATTGCAGATAGCCGTGTCAACTTCTGGGCCTAGGAAATCACCCTTCTTCCATTCCACCTGGAATTGATCGAATGGCTTCCCGCTCCCCCAGGTTGCGCCGTATTGAGAGCCAGTTTCCCGAATGGTTTGGCTTTCTTCTGCACCGCAAGAGCAGGTCAATGTATGCGTCGCTTTATCAGTGGTACCCATGCTTGTCCGCTCCTCATATTGTTGAGTATCAGCATATCGGGGCGCGCCTTGCGGTTTCAATTCGCGGTGGAGACAGACTATTTGGTCACCGCGAGGCATGCGGTCCGGTCGTCCCGGTTTTTGATGGCGTAGCAGCGATCTCGTGATCCTTTGATTTCCGCCAGACACTGATTGCGGTTGTCACTGTTCTTGATGCGGTAGCAGTACCCATGGTCCCGCTTGACCTGCGCCAGACAGTACGCCCGCTTGTCCGCATCCTTGATTGCGTAGCACTCCGAGGTGCCCGCCATGGCCTCCCCCATCCAGACCACTGCGATCATGCAGAGCGGCACGAGGAGGTGTCTTCTCGCTATGTTGCTGATGGTCATGCTGCCACCTTGGGGATATCCGAGCCGCAATGTTTGCAGCGCGTGGCCTCCCGCTTGATCGTTTCCGCGCAGTATGGACAGGTCGTTGTATCGGACTCGTCGATGATCGCCAGCCCCCGTCCTTCGATGTACCCGGCAGTGGTCATGGTGTGATCTTTCTGGTCGTAGCGCACGTTGATCACCGCATTGCCGCCGAGGGCCATTGCCTTTTCCCGGAGGCGTTGATCCACGTCTTCGCGGGTGTATTTCCTCTCCATAGGAGACCAGCGCGTCAGCTTCACCGCTACCTCCGACAGTGGACGATAGTTGCCTTGTGGTGGCTCGGTCAGTATCCGCACATCCATGCTGCGCGCTCCCGAGGGATTGGAGACCACCGCCTCTCCCTCCTTGATCTCAGTCCATCCCAGCTTGGCGTAGTGGGTACGCAAGATCCATTTGATGCCCAGCGGATAGAACAGCACCCAGGACAGGAATCCCGTGATTGGAGCGAGCACCGCCGACAGCACCGCCTGCAGCCACATCTGCTTGTACGCAAAATAGATCGGACCGCCGACCAGCACCCACAGCCACGTGGCCTCACCAAATTCCTCGATATGCCCATTGGCCGGATTCTGGAATCGCATTTTTGTTCTCCTTCAGTTCACATCACGTGTTGATACAGCGCCACCAGCGCTATGACCGCCGGTCATATTTCCTGCGCGCCGACCGAGCGCGTAGTCCGTCCAGTCCTGCATGAGCTGCTGCCGTTTAGCGAGGAGGTCACCACGCCGATACGCTGCCTCCACCTTGTTGCCCACCGTATGGGCCAGCGCCATTTCTGCGACCTCGTTCGGGTAGTCGGTTTGCTCCGCGCACCAGTCGCGGAACGTGGAGCGGAACCCATGGGGCACCGCCTCCAGCTTCAGGCGACGGAGTACCGCCGTGAGCGTCATGTCTGAGAGCTGGCTACCCAGTTCGGGGTCACGGCTGTTGGGGCTTGGGAATACATACGCCTTGCCCGTGGTGCGTCCCGCTGCCAGTGCGAGCGCTTTCATTTCTTGCAGGAGTGCAATGGCCGCATCCGACAGCGGCACCCGATGGGCCTTGCTGGCCTTCATGCGTTCAGCGGGGATCGTCCACACCCGCGCAGCCAGATCGACTTCCTCCCAGATGGCACCGCGAACTTCTCCGGAGCGGGCTGCCGTCAGGATCAGGAATAGCAGGGCCTTGGCACCCATGCCGTCCTGCCCCACCAGCTGTTCCATGAATACTGGCAACTGCGTATAGGGCAGCGCCTGAAAATGCGTCGTCTTCGTCACCTTGCCCGGCGCAGGCAGCAGCTTGTCTAGCAGGCCCTTCCAGCGCGCAGGATTGGAGTCGGTGCGGTAGCCTCGTGCAATGGCCCAGTCGATGATGGACTCGATGCGACCGCGCAGGCGGGTGGCCGTCTCCGTCTTGCTGGACCAGATCGGCTCCAGCACCTTGAGTACCATCGCCAGCGAGATATCCCGCACAGGCATCTTGCCCAGCACAGGGGTGGCGTACATATCCAGCGACCGTTGCCACTGCTGTGCGTGCTTGGCGTTCTTCCAGCCCTTCTCATGCGAGGCGATATAGCGCTTGGCCGCTTCACCGAATGTCATGCTGGTGTGGATTTCCGCGACCAGACGGGCACGCGCTCTGCGTGCATCCTCGATGGGGTCGATACCTTGTGCCAATTTGGCACGGGCAGCCCGAGCCGCCTCCCGTGCATCGGCCAGCGTGACAGACGGATACGAGCCCAGGCCCAGATCTCGCCGTTTGCCTGCCACCTGATAGCGCAGCACCCAGCTGCGCGAGCCGTACATCGTGACATTGAGGATCAGGCCGCGCACACCGCCCACATGGTTGGTGCCACGGCGCCAGAGGGCTGCGACCTGTGCCGCACCCAGCTCCTTGCGAGGTTCGCGGGGCATCATGACTGCACCTCCGCTGATGCAGGACACAGATAGCCAGGGGGCTCATAGATCAGTACCTGCCACTCGCACACCGAGGGACGAGAGAGGGCCTGGGCAGGGTTACCCGCATCCTTGGGTATCAGCTCACATTCGACGGCGCGAGTTCGGCCCTCGGAGAGCCATTCGGCCCAGGCCCGGTAGCGGGCGATCATCCCGGCGTCGGGCTGGTGGAGATAGACAGCCTGCAGTGGCGCAGGCGGGTTCGGTGTGGTCAATCGAGTTTCCTCCTTGACCGCCACTCTGGAGAGTTTGGAGGGCTTGCAGGAAATTTCGATTTCATCGTCCCGGAACCCGCATGGGGCAAGGCGATGCTCTCCTCTCCCCAATTCTATTGAGCTGGTTGCTATCAATTTCATATCAATGACTCCTATGTTATTGATTTTCAATAGCTTTTTTCAGAGGCGGAGAGGGGGTGTCCGGAGTGGGCGCGCTGTCTTGAGGGACGATACAAGGGGCAATTTTTCTTGCGACGCGAGACACGGAGACTCCCTGGCGATGGGGAGCATGGAGGGGAGGGCAGCGGGTAGACCTACCCGCCATCTGTTCAGGCCAGTTCGTAGGGTTCCAGCGTCCAGCTATAGCTCAGGCCACGCGGGTGGCGCGGATGACCATTGGCCGTCAGTTCACCGAATCGGCGCCACTGAGGGTGGTATTTCTGCAGCCGCTGGAATAGCTCGTCCCGGGTGCGGTAGAGGTACGGGCGGTTCATCACCAACTCACCCCAGGCAGCCCAGATGGTGGGATTGGGGTACTGGGCAACGATCTTCTCGATTTCTTCCAGATTGCGCTCGCAGGCCATGGGCGCAGGCTTGGACGGCAGGTCTTGGGGATCGGTGGCCCGCACCGGGTAGAGGTTCAGCATGATGAAACTGTCGAATCCACATTGCTGGGCCACTTTCTCCACCTTGGTGACTGTGTTGTCCAGTTTCTCCTGGGTGGCGGTGCTGGGATTGAGGCCGATGGTGATGAGCGGACGCTTGCCGATGGTGCCCAGGGTGTAGCGCCACTGGTCGTCGTGCTCGGAGTGGTAGATCTCGTACATAGTGCCTTTCAGATGCATGTGTTTCATGGCACCCGTGACGGCGTGGTCTGTGATGCCAAATAAATCTTACATCCACTTAGTCGCATTACGACTATTCCGAATGTGACTAGACGATTTGGGGATGTCCACGTCCCTTTACCATGCTGATTACGAAGCAGTAAGGGAATCGTTGCGCGCTATGCGCGTCAAGGCCAATCTGACTCAGACCGCAATTGCGGAGCAATTGGGCGTGGGCCAGTCCTACGTGTCCAAGCTTGAGCGTGGCGAGAATTACGTGGATGTGCTGATCTTTGCGCGGTGGTGTGTGACGTGCGGTGTTCGGCCAGGACTGGCTCTCGATAGGCTATTGAGAGAGCCGCCGACTTGAGTATTGGCGACGCGGTGACTCTGTTGATTGCTAGGGCTCTTGGTCGGCGGTAGTGGCTCAGCATCTCCGGTGCAGTTAGCCAGGGAGCCGAGAGCGCGGCTGGAGATATGCCCCACGGCTCAGGTATTTGGCTACCATTCACCGGGCCTGTCTGGGTCCAGTAGATACCCAGACGGCCCATTGCTGGTGGCCAGGGTGTCAGGGCTCAGTCGCCCGGTTATCACTGGATGACTTTCCAGGTTTGGGCCAGATCCACCTTCCAGGCGTCCCACATTCCGACCGCCCAGCCAGTCCCCCGCTCCCCCGCCCCCTCTCCCCCTTTAGGGGAGGGGGCGTGGGGAGTGGGAGGCTAGGGTCAGTGTGGCAGACGCACCTTACCCTCATGCAGGATCAGGAGTCCGGCATCGATCAGGGACTGGATCGCCTCTCGCACATTCTTGGCGCGGTGGTTACTGCCATAGCCTTCTTCACCGCTGTCGCACTTGTCCTTGAATGCTTGCGCGACAACCTTGTTGATGGCTTCATGGGTCGCCTCTCCGGGAGACTGTTCGCCATCGACGCCGATGCCTGCCACGCGCAGATGCAAGGTGATTGCCTTCAGTGCCTCATCGGCTCGCTCCTGTGCCTTGGTCTTGGGGGATGGCAGGGCCGCCGGAGCCTCTGCATCCTCGACATGTCGCACTACGATGGATTTCAGGGGCTCCGCTTCGTGCGCAGGCTGGAAACTGATCCCCTCGATCTTGAACCGCCCGCCTGCCGGTTCACCATCACGGCCCTTATCCAAGCGCCAGTAGCGATCTTCGCCCGAGCGGCCCACTTCGATGGACACGTCCGGATTCGCGTGCAGCGCATACGCGCCGCGCGCTCCCCGCCGAGGGTCATTGCCGCAATGGTGCACGAGCAGCACCGCCGCCCCGGTCATCTGGGTCAGGCGCTGCACGTTGGCGATCATCCCTGCCATGGCGGAGTTGCTGTTCTCTTCTGCCGTCCCGGCGATGGACGCTGACAGCGTGTCGATCACGATGAACTTGGCCTTGTGCTTCAGCGCCGTCAGTGCCAGTTCGTTGACGTCCGCCTCACTGGCGACGTTGCAGGGATTGAAGACATAGTGGATGCCTTCCAGGTGGCTGACGCCCCGGTCGTGCTCCAGTGCTTGCACGCGGGTACGCACCCCGATCTGCCCTTCCAGAGCTACATAGATCACATTCGTGCGGGTCACGGGATGCCCTGCCCAGTCTGATCCACTCGCAACAGCCGCCACCATATCGAGCAGCAGCGCGGTCTTGCCCGCCTGGGACTCGCCCCACAGGATGATGACCTCGCCCCCATGGAACACATCCCGCACCAGCCAGACATGCCGGGGCAGATGGCGGAAGTCCTGCGAGGTATGAGTGGGCAGCCCGCGCTTTACCCCAGGCGGGAGCGGCAGGGTAGGCGCGGGCAATTGGTGCGGAGGCGGAGACGCAGGGGGCACATCTGCTTCTTCCAGTTTGGGTGCAGGTTGCGCCATTGAGGACACGAGCAGAGGTTCAGCTTCCTGGCCGGGAGCGGTTTCCGCCTGCTCGTCTTCCTTCGGGTTCGGCTCGGGCTGGCGCCCCACAGCTTGGGCGACGACCAGCTTCGCCATGTCGTTGCTATCACTGCCAGCGGGCGGGTGCTCGGTTGCCAGATTGTCGGCCTCCAGCTCCTTGCGCAGATTGCGCTGCCAATCGAGGATGGCAGCCATGAGTTGAGCTTCTCCGGCGTACTGGCGCGGGGGCGATGCCTCTTCGGATTCAGATACGGGTGCAGGAGCTACCGTCGAGGACACGAGCACCGGTTCAGCTTCCCGGCTGGGGGGAGCGCCAGCGGCGTCCGCCTGCTCGTTTTCCGTGGGGCTCGGCGTGGTGTTGAGCCTCAGCGCTTGGGCCACGACCTGTTTCGCCACGTAGTTGTTGAGGTTGCGATTGGCCCCAAAGTGGTCAGCGGGGTTGACTTGATGCATGGACATATATGTTTTCTCATTGAATGTTGGGTGACATGCGCAAGACGCCGTGAGACGGGCAGACAGTTGCCTTGCCCGATCGCCGGTAGATTGGCGTGTGAGCGCCCTGCGACATGCGGATAGACAGGGGCCGGAGCCCCTATCGCTTTAGGTCATGCCTACTTACCTGAGCGCTTGCGAGCGGCAGACTGCTTGCGGGCCAGACGGCGCTTCTTGGCCGTCCGCTTGCGCGTCCCGGCCTGACCCACCAGCGGGGTGGTGAGACGGCGATCCATACGCCACAGCCGGTCACCTACTGCGTCCATGTGATCCATGAGATCGCGCAGCATGACGTTCTGCTGCTTGAGCATCTGGTTTTGCTGCATGAGGCAGACAGTTTGCAGAGTGAGGTTCAGTTGGTCTTGGTTATTCATGATTGACTCTTTGGGTGATGCGCAGGCCGCCGTGCATGTAGGCGGCGGTCATGCGTGAGATGTGAGATAAACTGGGAGAGTTAGCGGGCAACGAACGTCATTGCGTTGCGCCCAGGCAGCGAGCAGCGACCCGAGCCAGGTGCTGCTGCCAAGGTGCTCGGAGCATCAAATGCGCCTCGGGCACTGTTACAAATCTCCCGATTCAGCCAGTAGCGGACTGAATGGGACGCCTCCCCGTCCATTTCCTGAAATTGCCCTTTTGAGGGCAAATACAGCGAAAAATGGGTCAAATTTTTTACCATGTGGAATTTCTCCCTAGTTTTTGTGTGCTCGGGCGGAATTGCGCAGGCCACATGGGTAAACGGGCCAGCTGGAGCGCATAACGCCCTCGGAAAAATTGAATTTGTATCTTTGTGTGTCTTTTGTAACTTGATCGGAGGTGCTGCAGCCGCTGTTCATGGGGCCTAGCCGGAGGTGCAGGCAAGGGCACGCCGTAGCCTTGGAATGGCCGGACGAGTGAGGGGTAGCGCGAGGGGGAGAGGCTCGGGACTGACCGCTATGCGACGCCGGAGAACCGGCTGCGGAGGTGGTGGGGGCCTTTGATGCTCCGATGGGCAGGCCCCTTGTGGCAACATCATCTGGAGACGGTGGATGTTGCCGTTCCTATCTTCAGGTAATCATGAACCTCACAGAGATCACCCGCGCAGAGATTGCATCCCCGTCAGACCTGATGACCTGGGCCGAGCATTTGGAGCGTCTGAATGTTGAGCAAGGGCCAATGCTCTTCAGAGGGCAGGCCGAGACTTACGCAAACCTTCAGCCCACATTGGCCCGTGCTACCCAAGGTGGCGCCCACGACGCTGCCGCGTTGTTGGAGCGCCGACTGATTGGGAATTTCCGGACGCACTATCGCGACCTCAAGACGTTGCCTGCTGATATGCCGTCAGCTGATGATGTTGGGGCGCGATCGGATGTAGACGTGCTGAGTCTTATGCAGCACTACGAGGTACCGAGCCGTTTACTCGATTGGTCCGCGAGTGTCTGGGTGGCCGCATATTTCGCGTGTGCGTCCAGCGCCAGCAAGGATGCGGAGCTCTGGTTTGTGGATAGCTCACTACTTGACTTGACGCCGGATGAGCTACCAGCGTCGGCAGTACGGGAGCGCATTGCCGCCTCGATTGGCGGACGCCCTGCCGAGTACCACCCGAGGTGGGGGATGCCGTTACTGGCGGTAGTCGAGCCCGCGTCCAATGCGCGCCTCGCAGCTCAGCATGGACGATTGACGGCAAGCGACAATGCAACTGTTGACCATGCCCAGCTCCTTTGGAGGCTCGCGACCTTACGTCATGGAAATGAGCGTACAGGTCAGTCGTTTGGTCGTCACATCATCCGGGCCAGCCGCAAGCGAGACATTTTGAGATTTCTGTCCGAGGAGAAGGGCGTGAGTGCGAAATCTCTGTTTCCAGACATCGTTGGCCTTGGGCGGTTCCTACGATGGGAGTTTGAGGCGCTACGGACTGAGCTGTACTAGGGGGCTCCCCTGCTTTTTCTCACCCAACTCCACAGCCGTGGACAGTCGCTTGTCAGGGGTTGTCGTTCTGCTTCGGCCACTGCCCACGCTCTTTCAAGGTATAGATGGGGTATCGAGTAGATTTCCACCGATCCAACTCGATACCACAGACGAAGCAGTCAGCGGAGTCCACATCTTTGACTGGAACTTGGTGGTACTTGACAGCATAAATTGAGCCGCATTGCGGACATTGTTTATCCGCACTTTCACTGAATCCCCAGGTCGCCATGCTCCATCCTCGGTAGTTGCGTCAGGCATAGCTTAGCTGCTTGTTTGTACATCGAGAGTGTGGTGACAACCCATCAAGCTACCCATCATCCCGGATGAGGCCACTGTGGGATCGGGCCTGGCCGTGGGCCGCACGCTGG
>DDYO01000099.1 GCA_002348045.1 Anaerolineales bacterium UBA2232 | reverse complement strand
CTTGACCGCCTCAACCTTCCCGTACCTTTTCCACAAGTCCTTGCAGACTATTTTTGCCATGGTTCCTCTGCTTCTCCCTATGCCTTGACCGCGCCAAACGTCAGGCCGCGTACCACCCACCGTTGGACGATCAGGATCAAGATCAACGAGGGAAGGATCGTAACCACACTGGCCGCCGCCATCTGCCCCCACATCACCTGTTCATAGGAGATGAACGCGTTGGTCTCAATAGTAAGGGTGTGGGTATCACGACCCGCCAAGATGAGCCCGGTGGCAAAGTCGTTCCAGCAGAAAACGAACGCGATGACCGAGGTGGCCGCGATGCCGGGCAACACCAGTGGGAAGAGCACCTTGCGGAAGGCGCCCCACCACGTGTAGCCGTCCACCAGGGCTGCTTGCTCCAGGTCATACGGCACCGACTCGATATAGCTGCGCACCACCCATACCAGCAGCGGCAAGGAGATTCCCTGCATCATCAGGATCAAGCCAGCATGGGTATTGTAAAGTCCGATCTTGCGGAATAGGGCGTACATCGGGATGGATGTCGCCAACGGAGGCGCAAAACGGCGCGCCAACAAGTCAAATGCCAAGGTGTCGCGGCCCTGGAAGCTGAAGCGAGCCAGGGCATAGGCGCACAACGTTCCCGAAATCAGCGAAAGGATCACAGCGCCGCCGGCAATGATCAGAGTGTTGACAAAGGCCTTGGCAAAGTTCGTTCGCACGATGTCATACTTGCTGTAGCCCGTGCCGGTAAAGAGCCGCTGATAGTTCTCAAAAGTCACGTCGAACTGGAACTTGGGCGGATTGGCCATGACGTCCAACGGGTTCTTGAGCGACATCGTCACCTGCCAATACAGCGGCAAGAGCACCGTAAGCAGGTACACCGACAAGAGCGCCACCGTCACAATTTGCGCCCAGTTAATCCCTTTCTTGGTCTTCATACCAGCATCCGTCTCCTATCGAGGCCAGAACGCAGTGAGGCGTTTGGCCACAAAATACGTCAGGAAGTACGTCACCATGACCATGGACAAACCGTAGCCCATGTGCCACCAGATCATGGCGTTATCATATGCGTAGAGGTTCAGAGTGGCCGTAGCCATTTGCGGGCCGCCGCGGGTGCTCCCGTAGATAATGTCAAAGCTGTTGAGGGTATCGCACACGCGGAAGAGGAGCGCGATCATCAAGAACGGCCGCATCAGGGGCAACGTCAGACGGCGGAAGATGAACCACGGCGATGCACCGTCCAGCGTAGCCGCTTCGTAGGGCGCTTTCGGTAAGCTGCCCAGGCCACCCCACAAGATGATGATGACGAACGGCGTCCAGATCCAGGTATCGACGAACACCAGCGTCCCCAGCACCACTTTGGGATCACCCAACCAGTCAGTCGCTCTTAACCCAATACGCTGGAGCACAAAGTTGACCACGCCCTGAGTGGGGCCCAGTGCCACTTTCCAGATCAGCACCGCGACAATCGGCGGGATGCACATGGGAATGAGCACAATGGCCCGAGCGATCTTCTGAAACACGCCGGTGATGCGGTCCAGCAGCATGGCCACGGCAAAGCCTAGCGGAAGCTGAATAAACACGCACCCCATGGAGTAACGAAGGGTAACGCCAAGGCTTTTCCAGAACGCCCTATCCTTGGTGAACAAATAAACAAAGTTCTCGTAGCCCACATAGTTCCGGATGCCATAGCGCATGTCATAGTCGGTAAGGGAGTAGTAGATGCCGAGCAGCCAGACTCCAATCAACATGTACGGAATGATGAACGATGGCAGCGTCAGCATCCGAGCGAGGTGCTTCTGGACAAAGGTTTTCTCAGTACGTTCCGGGAGCGATGATACCTTTGTCACAACCTCTGCTTGAGCCATTAGTCTGTTCTCCTATCTCGTATCGTACCGCTCTGGTGAACCGGGCGGAGATACATGGTCTGCATATTCGACGGGCAGGCGAGGGGAAAGCCCTCGCCTGCCCGCTCGATCGACTAGCGAGATCTTTAGGACTGACCTGGCTTGATGCCGGCCTTCCTCATGATCTCATCGATATCCCGAGCCGCATCATCCAGCGCCTGCTTGGCTGTCTTGCTGCCGCTCCAGATTTCCTGCAGCGCATCGTCCAACCGAGTGCTGACCTCATCACCCTGTGGGTGAGGAGTGGACAGCATGCGCAGGTACTTGTCGTACACTTCCACTACCGTCGGCAGGTACGTGCCCTGGCCCCACTTGCCCATGACCGCCACCACACGAGGATCCTCAAACACGCTGGCGCGTGTCGGGTTGTAGTTGGCGTATTCCAGGGTAGCCTTGACCATAGCCTCGGGGCTGGTCATGTACTGGATGAACAACCACGATGCAACCTTCTGCTTGCTCGCCGACGCCATGCCCAGCGCCCAAGTCCAAACCCGCGA
Source organism: Anaerolineales bacterium UBA2232 (assembly GCA_002348045.1). The sequence goes on along the minus strand of DDYO01000099.1, from coordinate 10,867 downwards.
GGCGGGATCCTTGCCAGGCGCAGCTGGCGGCGGTGCGTACTTCATCAGACCAGCCACCGAGGACTTGGTTGGGTCCTCATAGGTCTGAGCGAAAAAGTCGCAGTCAGGATACATCGCGTACTTGCCCGTGGCTACCAGCTCCTTGCCGTCGAACCACTGCACGCTGGTCCAGCCAGGAGGCCCGCCTTCGCGGATGGCCTTGATGTACAGCTCGGTCGCTGCCACCAGCTCCGGCTTGTTCACGATGGACTTGAACTCGCCGTTGACGATCTCAAAGTCCGGTGGCTTGCCACCATTGTAGGACGCCATGATCGAAGTGTAGCCGGTGCCCGAAGCACCCGCGCCACGCTGACCACGCGCTACGATACCGTACGTGTCGCCGCCCTCGCCCTTGCGGATCGTGATCGCCGCGTTCACCATGTCTTCCAGGGTGACCGGCGGATCAGGCAAGTTGTACTTGGCAAAGAGGTCCGCGCGGTACGGAAGCACGTCGCCCTCAACCATGACCGGAATGGCCCACTGGCTGCCCTCGCCAACGCCGCCGCCGATGTATCCGTTCCACCGGTTGGCCGCCATCAGCGACTCGAACAGGTCATCCGCCTTGTACCAGGCCATGTCGGTGTACTTGGCATCCTTGAGGTAGGTCTCAAGGGGCTCAAGCCATTTGCCAGGATAGTACTGCCACTCTACCTGCGGGCCGGTCATGAACACATCGTACAGGCCCTGACCGCTGCCCAGCTCCAGCTTGAGCTTGTTAAAGTACTCCACCTCACTCAGCACTTCGAACGTCACCTTGATGCCCGTCTTCTCGGTGAAGGCAGGGATCTGGGGGATGATCGACTCTGAGTATGGGTGCTTGTTGAGGATGACGTTGATCGACTTGCCGGACTGCTGCTTCCAGTCAAAGGCGGCCGGCGCGGGAGTCGGAGGTGCCATAGTAGGAGCAGCACCTGGCTTGATGCCAGCCTTGTCGATGATCACCTGGATGTCAGCCGCGGCATCATCCATGGCCTGCTGCGCCGTCTTGGTGCCTGCCCAGATCTCATGCAGAGCTACCGACCAGCGGTCCCCTACTTGCGTCCTCTCCGGCTGAGGCGTCCATCCCAACTGCGCGACATTGTTCAACACGTTCACCATCGTCGGCAGGTACGTCCCCTGTCCCCAGGAGCCCATCATCGCCTGCACTTCTGGATGGTTGAACACACTCAAACGCGTCGGGTTATAGTTCCGGTACTGCAACGTGCCCTTCAGCAGCGCCTCGGGACTCGTCATGTACTGAATAAAGTACCACGCCGGATCCTTCGCCTTCGACTGCGCGCACATTGCCAACGACCACGCCCACAGGCTGGACTTGCTCTTCCCACCCTCTTCGAACGGAGGCATAGGCATGTATCGCACCTGGCCAGCTACCTGGGACTTGGTCGGGTCCTCATACGTGTCGGCGAAAAAGTCGCAGTCCGGGAACATGGCATACTTGCCACTGGCGAACAACTCCTTCGCATCGTACCACAAGATTGAGGTCCAGCCAGGAGGCCCAGCTTCCTTCACGGCCTTTACCCACAGATCCGTCGCCTCCACCACTCGCGGCTGGTTCATGACGGGTACGATCTTGCCGTCCTTGATGTCAAAGTCCACTCGCTCCGTCGTCGCCGCGCTCCACACCGCCGACATGTAACCCGTTCCAATCGTCGCTGTGCCTCGGCCACCCCGGGCGATGAACCCGTAGATATCCCCACCCTCGCCCTTGCGGATCGTGATGGCAGCATCCACCATCTCCTTCAAGGTCTTGGGCTCACTCAGGTTGTACTTGGCAAACAGGTCCGCCCGGTACGGCAGAATGTAGGTCTCTACCATCACCGGGATCGCCCACTGGGACCCTTGACCTACGCCACTGCCAACCTGGCCGTTCCACCGGTTCGCCGCCATCAGCGCCGGGAAGAAGTCCTCAGGCTTGTAGTTCGCCATGTCCGTCTTCGCCGGATCGTTGAGATAGCCTTCCAATGGCTCCAGCCAGCCAGCTCGGTAGTACTCCCACTCGTGGTACGGACCAGCCATAAGCACATCGTACAGCCCCTGCCCGCTCGCCAACTCCAAGCGGATCTTGGACATGTACTCGCTCTCGGCCAAGACCTCGAACGTTACCTTGATCCCAGTCGCCGCCTCAAACTCCGGTATCAGCGCGATCGCTGACTCGGAATATGGGTGCTTGTTCAAGATAACGTTGATCGACTTGCCCTTGTACTTCATCCAGTCAAATGCTACCGGCGCTGCCGTCGGCGGCGGCGCAGCCGTCGCTCCAGGCGCTGCCGTCGGCGGGACCGCCGTCGGCTGGGGCACCGGGGTCGGCGTCGCCGCAGGCGCGCAGGAGGTGATTACCATCACCGCCGCCATCAGCAGCGACAACCACTTGATTCGCCTAGCCATAGTGTCTCTCCTCTCCTTCGTTGAGCGTTTGGCAGATCCAATCTCGTACCTGAACCGCGAAATCGTCCGTAATCCAGCTCCTCCTTTCTCGGTTTCCCGAAGGCCATTGTATTTTGGGAAAACAGAACGCAAGGTGATAGTCCAACGCGTTCTAGGGATTGTCGCTGGCAACCGCCAACTCATTGACTGGTGTACGCCCGCGGCCGGAACCCCAGCCCTTACTGCCCACAGTCTAAACAAAAAGCCGGACAGGGCAAACCGATGGTCAAAGGCTAACGCCTACTCATCCGCTTTTACCTATCCGGCGAAAAGGGTTCCAACCCGTGAAGCTCCTCCGTTCGGGCGTCGAACTCCAGGCCATGCTTCATTCGTGAAACTGCTCTGCCAAACACCTATCGCTCTTGTTCGCACCACACTGTTCACAAGCAGCGATCTCGATTAACAAAAATATACCATACAATCCAAGGCCTGTCAAGTCTGTCTATACAGTGGCTGACCAGCCTACCGCCGGGTCCTTGCCTAGTCAACAGCCACCTGCGACAACTCTGCGAGAGCATGCATGCTCTCCCGTAGCTTACCATACAAGCCACGGTAAACCTTGAAGTAGGCATCGTACACGCGGGTTCGTGCCGGGTCGTGGCGCACCACCCCAGTCGCCTGAACCCACGAACCACGGAGTGGACTAACATCATGGAACAGGCCGATGCCCAGTCCGGCGAGAAACGCATCCCCCAGCGGCGCTCCGTAGGGCGAGGCTACAATCTCCTGATCCCGGCCAATCACATCGCCAATGATCTGCGTCCAGACGCGGCTCTTGGTTCCTCCGCCGGTCGCCACGATGCGCGTGATCTCAACTCCCGCCTCGGCCAAATCTTCCATCCCATGCCGCAGCCCGAAGCCAACCCCTTCCAGCAGCGCCCGGTACACGTGCCTCCGCGTGTGGGAGAGGGTCAGCCCGATGATAATCCCTCTTGCCCTGGAATCATAGATAGGCGCTCGCTCTCCAGCAAAATAGGGCAACACCAGCAGGCCTTCAGACCCAGGAGGGACCGTGTCCGCCTGGTCGCCCAGGAGCTGGTAGGCGTCAATGCCGATGGCATTCTGTGCCGCCAGCTCCATCTGCCCAAACTGGTCGCGGAACCAGCGGGTCAGAGCTCCTGATGCCGACATGGCCAGAGAAGCCTTGTAGATGCCAGGGATGGGGCTGGGGCTCACGAACAGTCGCGGGTGAGAAACGCCCTCGGCGGCAAAGACGATCAAGGCCATGGTGCTGCCGTACAGCAGGCTGGCCTCCCCTCGTTCCACGGTTCCCACACTGACCGCCTCGGCCGTTCCATCACACGTGCCGGTGATAACCGGGGTCCCCGCTGCCAATCCCGTCTCGCCAGCAGCTCGCTCGGTAACCTGGCCGGCCACCGCTGTGGCCCATTGCGCCGTCGGCAGTTGTTCAGCCGTGATGCCCACCGCGGCGCACCCTTCGCGATCCCATCCGAGTGCCTGAACGTCGAACATGGGGCTGAAGCGGGGCGCCACCGTATAGTCAATGGCCGAGACACCAGTCAGCTTCCATACTACGTAGCTGGTGACAGTGTGCACCATCCGCATCCGCGCGAAAACCTGAGGCTCGTTCTCCCTCAGCCAGGCCACCTTCGCGCCCACCGAATCCGGCGAAAGCCCACGGCCCGCCAGGCGATGGATGGTGGCTTCACCCATTTGCGCAGTAATCTCCTGGATCTGGCGGCTCGCCCGGTTGTCCGAATACAGCATGCCGCTGTACAAGGGGCGGCCCTCTTCATCCACTGGCAGTACGTTGGGGCACATCCCGCTAATGCCCACTCCGGCGACGTCCCGGGCGTCAACGCCCGATTGAGCCAGGAGCTGGCCGATGATTTGGCGCAACCCGCCCCACCACGCCTCATCGGCGTCCTGCTCGCACCACCCCGGCCTGGGGGTCATGACCCGGTGCTCTCGGGCATGATGCGCGACAACGGTTCCGTCTCGATCGGTCAAGACTCCCTTGGAGCCGTTGGTGCCGATATCTACTCCCAGAAGGTAGCGCGCGACCATACCGCCCTCCCTAGGGCCACTGTGCTGTCAAACCCCGGACCGGACTGCTCCGGCGCCTGGACCTGGTACAGGTCCAGGCGCCGACGCGAGCCGTTATTACTTGACCGTAGAGGCCTTGCCCGCACACCCAAAGCTCTGGATGTAGCTCCGGGCGATCTGCTTGGCGCTGGCCTTGCCAGCGGTCAGCATCTCGTTGATCCTCACCTTGTCCCATGGGTTAGAGGCAACAAATGCCTTGATCCCATCGCGATAGCCGTTCATAAAGTCCGTGCCAACATTGACCTTGGTGATGCCCAGGGTAATGGCCTCGGGAAGGTGCGGCGTTCCCGAGCCACCGTGCATGACCAGGAACGCCGGAGTGGCCTTGGCAATCGCCTTCACCCGGTCCAGGTCAAGCTCGGGCTCATAGGTGTAGAGACCGTGCAGGTTTCCACAGGCAATGGCCAGGGCGTGCACACCCGTCTCCGCGACGAACTCGGCCGCCTCGGAAGGAACGGTGTAGCATTCTTTCTTCAGATCCTCGGTCATTTTGACGTCACCGGTCGGGATGTGGCCCAGCTCGGCTTCCACCGTCACCCCGATCGGTGCGGCGGCTTCCACCACCTTTTTCGTCAGAGCCACGTTCTCCTCATAGGGCAGCGACGAGGCATCGATCATGACGGAGGTGAATCCGACGCGAATGCAGCGCATCACCCAGTCAAAGCTCTTGCCGTGATCCAGGTGAATCGCGACGGGCACCTTGGCCTGCTCCGCTGCTACCCGGGCGTTGGCCATCCAGAACTCTAGGCCAGCATACTCCAAGTGTCCCGGTGCGCCCGCCAGGATGACCGGAGCGTCCAGTTCTTCTGCGGCTTCAGCCGCTGCCTGGATGCTCTCCATATTGTAGACATTAAACGCTGGAACCCCGAACTTGCCCTTCTGCGCTGCCTTTAGCAGCGCCTCCATTGTTACGAGCGCCATTCTTCCGTTCTCCTTCCTCAGTCGTTTTGAGAGCCACACTGGCTCCAGGCAGCCAAGGCCTGAGCCAGGGAACCTCCTTCATACCATCACGCAAGACAGGTTGACGAGCTCGTGCATGTCACTCCTGAGGGTCTCGTACAACCCATGGTACACCCGATAGTACCGATCGTACAGCGCTTTGGCCCGCGGATTCGCTTTCATCACGGAGGTCGTCTGGACCCAGTCCTGTTGCAGGGGGCTGAGATCGCTAAAGATGCCTGCCCCGAAGCCAGCCAGGAATGCGTCGCCCAAGGGCGCCCCATACGGTGATGCGACAATCTCCTGGTCGTAGCCGATCACGTCGCTGACAATCTGCGGCCACAGCTTGCCCCTGGTGCCTCCGCCAGTTGCGACAATCCGACGCAGTTCAATGCCCGCCTCGAGAAGGCCCTCCAGTCCGTGCCGCAAACCGTAAGCGGTACCCTCCAACAGAGCGCGATAGATGTGACATCGTGTGTGCGACAGCGTGAGGCCAAGGATCAACCCCCGCGCCTGAGCATCATAGATGGGCGAGCGCTCGCCGGCAAAATACGGCAGCACTACCAGCCCTTCACTACCGGCTGGTACCCCTGTGGCTCCCTCGCTCAGGAGCTGATAGGCGTCGATCCCGAGCTTTGCCTCTGCCTCGCGCTCTACCTGGCCCAGATTATCCCGAAACCAACGGGTCAACGCCCCCGACGCAGACATGCCGATCACCACCCTTGATACCCCGGGCATCGCGGCCGGACCCAGCAGCGCCTTGTTCCCTGCGGTGGTCGCCTTGCACATGGCGAACATGACCATCGTGGTTCCGTAGAGCAGGCTCGCCTCCCCATCTCCCACGGCGCTGGAGCCCACGGCCTCAGCCAGCGCATCGCAGGCGCCGGTGATGACCGGAGTTCCTTCAGCCAGGCCGGTCTCCCGGGCCGCCTGAGCAGTCAACTCCCCGGCGATCTCCGTACCCCATTGCAGCCGGGGCAAGAGCTGTGGATCAATGCCCACCTCGGCACAGATGGCCGAGTCCCAGGCCATGGTGTGCACATTGTACATGGGACTGAACCGAGGCGAGGCCGTCGCATAGTCCAGAACGTGTTCACCAGTGAGACGAAAGACCAGATAGCCACAGGCAGAGTGAATCCAGCGGGTGCGCTCAAACAGGCGAGGCTCATGCTCTCGCAGCCACACGATCTTGGCGCCCACTGAATCGGGTGTCAGAGGACGCCCGCTGACGGCCGCGATACGCTCGGCGCCCAATAGCGTGGTAATGTCCCTGATCTCCTGACTTGCCCGGTTATCCGAGTAGAGCATACCGGCCCGCAATGGCCGGCCTTCTGCATCCAGGGGCAGCATGTCGGGGCAGTGAGCGCTAATGCCTACCGCCGCGATCGTGCTGGGGTCCACCCCTGAGCTCGCGACGAGGTCCCGAGTGATGAGTGCCAGGTCGCCCCACCAAACCGCATCCGCATCTTGCTCGCACCAGCCGGGCTTGGGGGTGGCCACCCCGTGTTCGACAAACCGGTAGGCCAACACCTTGCCTCGCAGATTGGTGATGACTCCCTTGGAGCCAGTTGTGCCGATATCCACGCCGAGCAAGTACTGCTTGGTCATCTTGCCTCCACAGCGATGGGGCAGTAGCTAGTACGTAATGACCACCTTGAGGCCAGCCGCCCTGTCAACTACATCCAGAGCCTCCCGCAGTTGTTCCAACGGGAAGCGGTGGGTGACCAGCTCACTTACCGGCAGACTCCCCGCAGCGAGGGTTTCAACTGCCCGCTCAAACAGCCCCAGGTCGCGCTGCTGACCGAGGCCTACCCCATAGCTGCCCATCAGAGTGACTTCGTTATAGTGGACAATGTTGGGGTCAAAACTAACCTTGGTATTGTACTCAAAGCCCGCGAACAACACCACACGACCCAACTTGCGAACCATCTGCATGGCCTGCTCTACTGCCTGAGGGGCGCGGTTCGACACGACCGCGGCGTGCGCGCCCTGACCGCCAGTGAGTTCCTTGACCTTGGCCACCGGGTCTTCCTTCCGAGCATTGACTACCGCATCAGCCCCGAAGCGCAGAGCCGCCTCCAGCCTCTCGTCGACAACGTCGATGACTATCGCCTTGGCCCCTTTGGCCTTGGCAATCATCGTCTGCTGAAGGCCCATCTGGCCGGCGCCACTGATCACGATCGTATCCCCCAGGCGGGCATTGGCCTGCACTTCTACAGCTCGAATACAGTCCGCCAGCGGCTCCATAAAAGTGGCGTCCTCGTACGACAGGGTATCGGGGATCACCACCATGCGGCGATCGACATCCCACCAAGCCCTGGGAACCGCAACCAAGTCCGTATACGCACCGTAGCCGCAAACCGCCACTCGCTGTCCTACCTGGAAACGCTCTACTTCCGCACCCACTTCAACGACATCTCCAGCCCATTCGTGGCCCATGTTGAAGGGCCAATGCGGAACCCCGTGATTACCGGTTTTGAACTTGCGCAAGTCGGTTGGACATACGCCGCACGCACGTACGGCGACCAACACGTCATCCGCCTTAACCTGCGGCTTGGGAACATCCACCAACCTCAGGTCACCCACTGCATACAAAAGCTGTGCCCTCATGTTGACGTAGACTCCTTTGCATCTTTGATCAGCAGGCTTGTTGCCCAAGCCTTTCGTTCAATCGACCTCATTACGCCTTGGCTGTGGAGAGCTCAGCCAACGCGTGCATATCCTCTTTGAGCTTTTCATAGAGACCCCGGTACACCCCGAAGTAGCGATCGTACACCTGCTTGTTCGCTGGATTGTGCTGCACCTCACGGGTCTCCTGCACCCACACATCGCGCAATACGGCCAGGTCCTTGAAGAGGCCCGTGCCATAGCCAGCCAGGAACGCGTCGCCATAGGGCGCGCCCCAGGGCTTGAGCAGGACCTGCTGGTCCCGACCAATCACATCGCTTACGATCTGCGCCCAGACTGCGCTCTTCGTCCCGCCGCCGGTAGCTACCACGCGAGAAAACTCTACCCCTTGCTTGTCCATCTGCTCCAACCCATGGCGCAATCCGTAAGCCACGCCCTCCAGAAGGGCTCGATAGATATGCCGCCGAGTATGAGACAGGGTCAGCCCCAATATCATACCCCTGGCCCTGGCATCAAAGATGGGCGACCGCTCTCCCGCGAAATAAGGCAGCACGATCAGGCCTTCGCTCCCAGGAGGAATCTCGCCAGCCTGAATACTGAGGAGCTGGTAGGCATCGATCCCCAGCTTGCCCTCCGCTTCCTTCTCCATCTGTCCAAACCGATCGCGAAACCAGCGGGTGAGCGCCGCTGATGCAGACATGCCAAAGCCCGCACGATGATAGTTGGGCATGGGCCCAGGCCAGATGCCAGACAGTTGAGCGTGCTTGTCGGCCGGCAGCGCAAAGTTCATGATCATGGTTGTACCGTAGAGGATGCTTGCATCGCCGGGCACAACCGCGCCAGTGCTGAGGACTTCTACCGTCGCATCGCAGGTCCCCACAACAACCGGTGTGCCTTCCGCCAAGCCCGACTCACGAGCCGCTTGCGCTGTGATGCCACCGGCCACATCACAGGCCCAGGTCACACGGGGAAAGATCTCGGGGTTAACGCCGAGATCAGCGCACACGGCCAGGTCGTACTCCCGCTTCGTTGGGCTGAAGAAGGGGTTGTTTCCTCCCGCACAGACATAGTCGATGACGTGCTCACCAGTGAGCTTGAACACCAGGTAGCTCGATGCGTTGTGCACCATGCGCGTCCGGGCATAGGCCTGCCCCTCATTGTTGCGCAGCCAGATCAGCTTGGCGCCAACCGAGTCGGGTGGAATGGGTCGACCCACCACCTGCTGAATTCGGTCCGCGCCCAGCTGCTCGGTGATCCACTGGATCTCCGCCGCCGCGCGGTTGTCAGAGTAGAGGACTCCGGCAAACACCGGACGACCGTCCTCATCAACGGGAAGCAAATCGGGGCAGGTGGCACTCACGCCCACGGCCACGATTTCCTTGGGATCGATGCCCGACTGGGTTACCAGCGCACGCAGTATTTGTTTGAGATCCTCCCACCAGACACTATCAGCGTCCTGCTCGCACCAGCCGGGCTTGGGCGTGTGCACAGAATGCTCCCGAAAGTTGTAGGCCTTGACGTTTCCATCCAGCTCCACCAGAACCCCTTTGGAACCGTTTGTGCCCACATCCACACCGATCAGGTATTGGCTGGCCATAAATCCTCCATCATTTGTGCAGGAGACATCCATCATGCGCAAAAGGGGGCCCGGAGCGCTCGTCTGGCTCCAGGCCCCATGTGGTCATCACTCATTCTATCCGGCGGCAGCCGCCTGGTCTTTGTTCAACCGTCTGGCTCTGCTCCCAGTCAGTAGTGTCCTGGTCTTCTTCGCTGGGCCATCTCCGAGCTACCACTCACGTCGGGCCATTCTCCACCGACTGACCGCCGGCTCCTACAAGCCACAGCCGGGCCGACCGCCATAACTGCTCGCCGGCCCGGTCGCTTCGTCAAACTCAGCGCCAGCGACCGGGCGACGCCATCCTTGTTGGCCTGTTAGATGACCTTTCCATAGATATTGTACACAAAGTACAGAGCGATCGCAGCGTGAATCCACGGGCCATAAGGCAGCCATTCGACCAGGGGGTTGATGAGCACAAACACCAGCGCGATGGCAGCCAGAACTGCGACCTTCTTGGCAAAAGTTACGCCCATAGCTTTCCAATCCATGTTACTCCTTACTGTCGTCAGTTTGCCCTGTCCAAGGGGTCTCGCTCACCCTATGCCGTGTACGGCGCGATCACCATCGATGTCGCCTTATCAAATACCCGCACTTCCTCCAGGTCCACCGATAGCCATACCGGCTGGTCCGGCGTGTACTTGAAGATCCCGGGCGTCTCAGCGTGGATCACCAACTCCCCTACCTTCACCGACATCACGCCCTTCGTCTCGATCCGCTCCCACGAGTACACTGTCCCCGCGATCTGGCACACCGGCTCTTCCACCATGTACGGGATCAGGTGCATCGGCCGTATCCCCAGCGTCACCGCCTGGTCCTTCTTGTACGCCAGCATGTCCGCTACGTTCTTCAGCATCGGAATCTCGCACCCGCCACCCTCCAGGTAGAACGCCAGGCCCCCGTCTCGGGCCACCACCTTCGCGTCCAACAGGTTCACCGGCGGGTCCCCTACCAGCTCCGCTACAAAGATGTTCGCCGGATGATTGAATATCTCCACCGGCGTCCCCACTTGCTGCCGTACCCCCTCGTTCAGGACTACGATCTGATCCCCCAACGACAACGCTTCCAGATAGTCGTGCGTCACAAATACCGATGTCGTCTTCAATTCCTCCTGGATCCGCTTGATCTCTGTCCTCATCCGGTTCCGTAGCTTTG
>DDYO01000250.1 GCA_002348045.1 Anaerolineales bacterium UBA2232 | reverse complement strand
CTGTACGTGAATATCGCGCATGGCCTAGCTCACCGCGGACTACCCCGACCGACCACGCCACTGGAAAACAAGAAGGTGAGCCAGCTGATTCTTCCACAGGAGGCAATCACCACATGCAAAGCGATCTGGGGTCTACCACGCTCCGTCCTGGGGGTCTGGGTTTTCGAAGCCCATATCGCCGCTTCCTGTTTCCAGTTGAAGGAGATACCCTGTGAAGTGCCCAAGTTGCGGACACGATGATCTTCCTGAAGAGGCTCGCCTCTGCCCAGAGTGCGAGAAGGAGATCCCAGAAGTATCTCAGCCACTACCAGGGATCTCAGTGGTTCAGGATGTCGAGGAAATAGAAGGCGCGGCGAATGTCATCGGCGTAAAGGTAGACGAACTCAAGGCCATATTTGAGCAAGGCAGCATTGTGAACCAGCAGCACATCGTCAACATCACAATGGAATTGGGCCCGGCGTTTCTGGACGCCTTTCTGAAAACGCTGACGGTTCAACCAGGTGTGGACCAAGTGGCCATACGGAACCTTGGCTCACAGCCGCTCCCGGGGAATGTCAGCGATCAGATTGAGCAGATCACGGCTGCACAGAAGGAAGTTGCGGCGCGAGGCGTACCGGCTTCACCGCAAGCGTTGTATAACCTTGGTCGATTGGCAGCTTCCCGTCGTCAATACGGGGAGGCAGTCGACTACTTCCGGCAGGCGACACAGGCAGATCCAGAGTACTCGGACGCTTATGAGGCCATCGTTTGGCTACAGCAGAGCCGGGCGACGGAAGAGTTACAAGCAGGAGATGAGTGCGCAGCGATTGGGAAGCTTGCAGATGCCCGCACAGCCGCCATGCACACTGACCCGCTCAGCCCTCAAGCACTGACGCTGCGCGGGTACATTGCCAAGACGCTGGCCCAGATCGCGGAAGCGCGAGGCAATCCATCGGAGCAACAGGCATACTATGAGGAAGCGGCTCGATTCTTCAGCCATGTGGCGCAACTGGATCCGGGCAACCCCTCCGCCCACAATGGGTTGGGGAATGTCGAATATGCCCGGGGGAACCTTGATCGCGCCATTGCCGCATATAGTCGAGCGACAGAGTTGGCGCCGTCCTACGCGGCAGCTTACCACGATCTGGCTCTTGCGTTTGAGGGTAAGATGAAGGCAGAACCGGACCACAGTGGCGCGTGGTGCAAAAAGGCATTACAGGCATGGCGGGAAGCCTATCGCGTGGCTCCGGGTGATCCCGCTTTCTCAGGACGTTCCATCCTCGCCATCGGACAGCGCATCCTGTGGCTGGAGGGACGGTGCGACGCGAATGAGTAGCTGAGGCGCAGTCGTATCGCAAGATAGTGAGCCATCTTCGATCCAGACCTTGCCGAGACTGCCCGGAGGCGACCTATGGGAACTGGCTCGGATACAGCCGGGCACGATCTGTTCTACGATAGCCTCATTGAGTCCTATCTGGGAGCATCTCTCTTCACAGCGCGCCCCTGGTTGGAACGCGCGGTGTTGGAGGCGATCGGAGATCCCAGCTGCCGTTTTGTGCTGTTAACCGCTGAGCCCGGCGCGGGCAAGACCGCCTTGATGGCATGGCTTGCTGACATGCACCCCGACTGGCCCCGCTACTTCATACGCCGTGACAGTCAGACACCCCTGAGCAGCGGCGACGCCCGCTCCTTCCTGTTCACCTTGGGTCATCAGTTGGCGGCACGGCGCTCTCGGCTTTTCCGACCAGATCGGTTGGAGGTTGTGGTCAAGCAGCGGATCGGCGACCTACGGACCGGCGGCAAGGTCACTGGCATTAGCGTGGAGGATCTGTATGTCTCTCCCTTCTACCGGACTATGCTTCAGGTCGAGCAACAGGTCCAGGTCGTCTCCGGCGACCTGGAGGGCTTATCGGTTCGGCGGATGGTTGCCGAGGAGCGCTTTCTGGAGTTGGGCAATCTGCAGTATCTGGCCCTTCTGGATCCGGCTGAGGTACTCCTAAAAGAGGATCCAGCCGCCCGGATTGTGGTATTGGTCGACGCGCTGGATGAGCTGCGCTACTACCGTGGCCACGACAGCGTACTGGACTGGCTCGCCTCCTGCCCCGGGCTTCCATCGAATGTGCGCTTCGTCCTGAGTTCGCGGCCCGACGATGCTCTGCACGAATTCAGGCGGCGGCAGCGGCACTGGTTGAGAGAGGAAACCATCTCCCCCCAATCGAGGCAGGTGCGGGACGACTTGAGCCGCTACGCCAACAGCTTTGTAGCCCACGAGCCGGTGAGTAGTGCTCTGACTGGTCAGAGGCCGTCACCCGATGCCTTCGTGGACAGAGCAGTCGACAGGGCCGAAGGCAACTTCCAGTACCTGGCGGCCCTCTTCCGAGCGATTGAGCAGGCTATGTCAACAGGAAACGATGAGCGGTTGACCCGACTGCTGAGCGCTGAGGCATTGCCGGCTGGATTGGCGGCACTGTATGCGTTCTTCCTGAGGCAGATCAGGAGACATGTCGAAGGCCAAGTCGTGGAAGTGCGCGGCCCCGCGCCTGACGAGTGGCACTACGTGCCGGCCTGGGAGGGTCTGTATCAGCCCATCCTGGGCGTGCTATCGGTGGTGAAGGAGCCCCCAACGATGGAACAGATCAGGGATTTCGGCCACATACTGACCGAGAATCGCTGGCTGTCCGGAGGTCTGGAGAGGCTGGGGCAGTTTCTGGATCACGAGGATGGCCGCTACCGGTTGTACCACAGCACCTTCCCCGAGTTCCTCACTGCGCGGGAGACGTGGACACAATGCCCCGACTGCTACCTGGATCCCAGCGAGTGGCATCGCAAGATCGTGGCCTACGTCCTTGCGATCTACGGCGATGACTGGTCTGAATGCGACGATGTGTACAGTCTCAGTTACATTGTGCAACACGTTCTTGACGCTGAGTTATCTGACAGGCTGGAATGGGTGCTGACAGATGGCTTCATGAATGCACGGCTGCAAGGGGCGGGCTGGCATATGCCTTTTGTTGAGGACCTGGAGAGGGTGGAAGTAGTGATTCCGCCTGAGCGAGCAGTAACGTTCTACCTGCAGGTGATCCACGGCCGTGGGCCGAACAGCCTGGTGATGCAGAAGGTACTTAGGCGGCTGACTCAGTTGCGGCCCAGACTGAAGGAACAACGGATCGCCGGAATCCGGCCTCGGCTGGATGAGATCATTGACGCCAGCGTTGCCGCGCTGGATCTGCCCGCAGAGCAGGCGGTCTCCCGGCTCGACGAGCTGTTCAGCGACGTGGACAACGCGCGGGTGAAGAGCGTAGTTGCCTTGACACTGGGTGAGACGAAGAGCTCGAAGGCCACACCAGTCTTGCTCAGGATCCTTCGGACTGCCGACTTCAAAGTCCGTTGGGCCGCGGCTGATGCACTCATCACACTGAACGATCGCACTATCATCCCCGGCCTGGTCACATGGTTTGGTGAGACTGACACGGTAAGTGACAAACAGCGCGTCCTGTACATCCTGGGGCGGATGAGGGCGGAAGAGGGACGAGCTCTGGTGCAGAGAGGGCTGGAGTCTTCAGACTGGAGAGTCAAGGGGCGCGCGGTTGACATGATCTGGTTGCTGGCGCCGGTGCAGGACCCCTAGGAGATTCTGTGGCGGAAACTGGGCTTTCAACGGCAGGGGGAGGACCACCCGCCGGTTTGGTCCAGCGAGTGGCTGCAGAAGCGGCTGGTCACGGTCCTGGGACGCGTTGGGTCGCCGGACGCTATCGAGCACTTGGAGCGGTTCTCCCACGTGCTGGATAGCCGCCCCACGGCGGAATCTCCCAGCGCCCACCAACGACGACGCGAGCTTGACAGGAGTGTCGACCGTGCCATCCAGGACCTGGTGCGCCGGCACGGTAGATCGGAACGATGACACCGAAACAGCGCAGCGGGTGTGGATGTTCGGGTGGATGCGGTCGCTTGCCCACATCCGCTGGGACGGAGGTACACGATGAGTACACCGTATGATGGCAGAATCCTGTTGGTCGACTGGGTGCCCAGCACAACGCCGGGCGAGACGATTGATGGTCTGGCAAGATTGCTGCGAGCCAAGGTGCCCAACGTCGCGGGGGTCATGCTCAAGACCAGCAACGGGGTCAGTTGGCAGGGGCACCTCGGGAACGCCGATCCCAGCCCACAAGCCGTGACCGTCGTGACCCGCATTCGGCAATGGGTGGACGAATTCGCGCAGTACGGTCTTGAGGTTCACGTATGGGGCGTGCCGCGCGCCAAACGTCCGCCCGAAGCCATGCAATCGCCGGACATCCAGAAGGAGGCGGAGAAGTTTGTTGCCGCAGCTTCCGTGCCAGGCATCACGTCCCTACTGCTTGACGTTGAGCATGGGTCGTATTACTGGCTGGGCACGCCCGACGAAGTCAGGGACCTCATGGGCAAGGTGCGGGCAGGCGTGCCGAACGGCTTCCACATCGGGATGATCCTGGATGGCAGGCGAAACAGGGACTTCGGATTCTGGGTGGATCCCTGGATCCCATTCGTCGATAGCCTGCATCCTATGGTTTACCCTATCCTGTTCAGTACAGACTATTCCATCAAGACCCATCTGGACGTGGCGTTCCGTAACTTGGGTCCATACGACAAGCCCATTGTCCCCATGCTGCAGGCCTTTGGAGAGCATTCGCGGCGACCAACACCCGAGGAGATCATCCAGCAGGGAAATCTGGCGTGGGCCAATGGGGCTACCGGCATCTCCTTTTTCCGGTTAGGGTGTGATATCTGGGGAGGTGATCTGAAGCCACACATGGGAGAGCCGGAGTATGCAGCCATCGCCCAGATTCCCGTTCTATATGCGCCAGGAATCACCCCCGAAGTTCCCCCGCAGCCCGATTACACGTGGCAAGACGTGATCAATGCGGCAGCCCTGATCGCTGTGCGTGCGGATGCTTCCTACGATGAGTGGCTCGGGGAAGCAGGCCTGTGGTCAGTTTTCGATAACAGCTTGCGGCCCCTTCCGTATTCAGGACCACCGATCAGGCACTGGCCATTGGCTGATGACCATCGCCAGGCGATCATCACAGCGCTGGAAACCTATAGCTCGGAGCAACTCGTTCAGCTGTACGTCGATGCTCTGGCGGACAAGGGGAAAGGCAGGTCCAAGAAGGGCGGGCACGGTGCCGCTATCGGTATCCACGGCGCTCCCGGCACAGCCGCTCCCCCACCTCACATGTGGGACACGTGGATCGAGTACCTCAAAGAGATGGGCATCAAGTGGTACAAGCAATGCGATAACGGCGCGGATGACCTTGGCCCTCACTCGATTTTCGCCTGGTGCAAGCGGCTGAAAGCGGAGGGGATCGAACCGATTATCCGCTACCTGACATTCCCACAATTTCCCGATCCATTGCCCGACCACCAGTTCGAGAAGATGCGGCACTATGCCGGCGCAGGCATCGTCTGGGCCGAGATCGGCAATGAACCCAACCTGGACATCGAGTGGAAGGATCCCTGGCGCAATCGGGAAGGGTATACGCCGATGCGCCATACGAATCCTGAAGTCATCCGCATGATCGCCGAGACCTGGGTCAGGGATGCACAGAAGGCACTGGAGGTTGGTGTCAGACCTGCCTTCTATGCCTTTGGGGCAACGGATTGGCGCGGCGGCTCCAATCCGTTGTACTCATCCGTCTTCTTCATCCAGAAGGTCGTCGGCTACCTTGCCCAACGCCATCACGCCGCTACCCTCGATATCTTCCAGCGTGGTGGGTGGATCGCTGTCCATGCCGCAACCTTCGAACAGCCTGCGGATTTCGATCCTTACAGGTCCGATGCAACAGTCTGGGACATGACCTTGCGTGGATACGAAGTCGTGCTGCGCGCCTTCAGGGAGCATTTTGGGGCGGATGTCCCTATTGACGACATCCCTGTGATCTCTACTGAAGGCGGCGTCTTCACCCCCGAGTCGACCTCAATGGAAGGTCACATTCGCCTCAGCACAGGTGAGGAACATGCGCAGCGCGTGGTGGAGATGTTCCGGTGGCTTGAGCAGAACTCCCCGTTGCGAGCGATGTGCCCCTGGTGCATTTCGGTCGGCGGCATGATTGGGCACTATCACGCCCCATTCCGCCACGATGGGTGGATCGAGGAAATCGGGGGCGGGTTGCGTCCCCGCACCGTTGTCGACGCGATGAAGCAGCTGCGCTTTGATAACGAGCGCCTCAATGAACAGACCGATATAGCCCATACGATGGTCAAGCTGGACGTGCCCTATATCTCGCAGTTTGATGAAACAGCGCAGACACACCAGGCGGATTGCGGTCCTGCCTGCATGGCAATGATCCTCAATGCAGACAAAGCCCTAAGCGAGCAGGTGACCGTGGATGAACTCTACCAGCACCATCTGCCAGACAAGGAGGTCGGCGCTTTCACGTTCTTGGGGGAAATGGAAAAGATCGGTCAAGGAGAAGGCGTTAGCGTTCGCCGCCTCGAATACCAGAACAGCGACGAGGCCCTTCAGGGGCTACGGGATTTCATACAGCAAGACACCCCCTTTGTTGTCCTGGTCAACTACGTCAAATGGGACGAGATCGCCGGAAACTACTACGCCGACGTGCACTTCGTCGTAGTAGTTGGCTTTGACGATGAGCATATCTTCGTGCACGATCCCCTATTTCGTGGCGCGCGCCGGGGTATGGGGACGTACTTCGTCTGGCGCAACCAGCGGTTCCTGGAGGGATGGGGGAGTGCCCACGAGTTTGACCGCCCAGACTTCGTTGCGCTTGTGCCCGACAAGCAGGTGTCCCGGCTCAAGAGCATCTGAGGCAGCATTCAGACATCCAGTTAGCCGACAGTGGAGGACAACGAATGAGCACAAAGCGAGCGCTTGTCTTGAGTGGCGGTTCCATCAAAGGGAGTTTCCAGGCCGGCGCCATCGCCGAGTTGCTGGAATCGGGATTCGTCCCGGATGCGATCTACGGCACCTCGGTGGGCAGCCTCAACGGGGGTTTCCTGACAGAGCGAGCAGGCCGACTCGCGAGGGCCGGTGGTAGCCTGGAC
>DDYO01000057.1 GCA_002348045.1 Anaerolineales bacterium UBA2232 | reverse complement strand
TTTCGCAACGAGGGCATCTCCACCCAGCACAATCCCGAGTTCACCCAGATCGAGGTCTATCAGGCATACGCAGACTACCATGACATCATGCGACTGGTGGAGGACTGCTGGTCATCGGTCGCCCTAACCGTGCTCGGCACCGCCGAGATCACTTACCAGGGTACAGTCATCAACCTGGCCCCACCCTGGCACCGCGTCACCATGCGCGAAGCCATCCTCAACAAGACGGGCGTGGACATCCAGCTCTGCAACACGCTGACAACGCTCCGTGCTCGTGCGGCTGAGTTGGGACTCAAGCTCGACCGCAAGCCCACCTGGGGAAAGCAGATCGACGAGCTTTTTTCCGAGTACGTGCAGCCCACCTTCATCCAGCCCACCTTCATGCTGGACTATCCCATCGACATATCGCCACTGGCCAAAAAGAAGCCAGACGCGCCAGGCCTTGTCGAACGCTTCGAGTTCTTTGTGGGAGGCATGGAGTGCGGCAACGCATTTAGCGAGTTGAACGATCCCNNTACAGCTCCACGATGGAGATGATGAAGCTCACCCGGTGGATGAGGACTGGATTCTGGCGCTGGAGCATGGCATGCCGCCGACCGGCGGCTTGGGTTTTGGAATTGACCGCATGACCATGCTTCTTACCGATAGCCCCTCCATTCGCGAAGTCATCCTGTTCCCGACCTTGCGCCCTAAGGGGACAATGCAGAGCTAGCGGAACCGAGAAGGGAGCTCAACACCTTTGATGCGTCGCCGTACCGTTAGCCCTGGACATTCACTCGCCATAGGCCTGCTTGCCGTTACACTCGCCACGTTGTGCTGCGCACCTGGCTGTCAGGTGGTTGCTCCCTTTCTGTCTACCGCCACACCGACGGCAACGGCAACCCTAACCGCCACGCCTACCGCCACGGCCACGGCTACCTCGACGCCCACCCGCACTCCTACTCTGACGCCGACCCTGGAGCCCTTGAGCCTCCTGGTCAACCTGACGCCGGCCCAGGTCCAGAACGGGCGAACTGCACTCATTGAGATCGAATCCAACCGACCCGTCACCGTTACGGGCTCCTTTCGCGATCGCCCGCTGGCCTTTGCACAGACCACCACTAGTTCATGGGCGTTGGCTGGCGTGCCAGTGACAGCGCAGGCCGGCGTTTACCCTGTGCAGCTTTCAATTACCGACACGCTGGGTACTCATGTGTCGACCACGACGACCTTGACGGTGGTGAGATCTGACTATGGCTCAGAGGTTATCGTCATTCCTGAGTCTCGGGTGGTCTTGATGTCGCCCGAAGTTCTATCGCAAGAGAGCCAGCGACTTACTCCTGTGTTTGCCACAACGTCCGCCATGCCCCTTTGGCAGGGAGTGTTCATCTGGCCCTACGAGGGCAGGATGACCACCCCCTTCGGCATGCGCCGCACGTACAACGACGGTCGCCAAGGCTTCCACGCCGGCGTTGACTTGGCCGGCGATGCGGGCGTTCCCATTGTTGTCGCCGCCGCAGGGGTTGTCCTACTCGCCGAGCCGCTCCAGACGCATGGCAATGCCGTGGTTGTGGATCATGGCCTCGGCGTCCTGACGGCCTACTACCATCTGGACCAAATCCTGGCTAGTCAGGGCCAGCAGGTAGCTCAAGGGCAAGTCGTCGGCACACTGGGCAATACCGGATTGTCAACCGGCCCTCACCTTCATTGGGAAATGCGCGTCGGGGACGTTCCTGTCGATCCTCTCGAGTGGCTGGACCGGCGTTTTCCGCGTTAGGAGCAGGGTGCCCATGGACCGCTTCCCGTACATAGCATCACGACCTCTGAATTTCGGGCATCGGGGCTCACCTCGCGCGGCGCCGGAAAACACTTTGGCATCGTTTCAGCAGGCCCGCCAAGACGGCGCGGACGGGGTGGAGCTGGATGTCCAGCTCACCGCAGATGGGCACGTCGTCGTGATTCACGACGCCACGGTGGACCGCACGACTAATGGACGCGGTGCTGTGAGGGACCTCACATTGGATCAGATCCGCACTCTGGACGCGGGCTCCTGGTTCGACCCCCAGTACTCCGGCCAGCAGGTCCCAGCTCTAGAGCAAGTCTGTGAGTGGGCGGGGAATGAGACGCTTCTCAACATCGAGCTCAAGACTGTTGCCTTGCGTAGCACAGGTCTCGAACCAAAGGTCATAGCCATCGTGCGCCAGTTCGGCCTGGAGGGCCGGGTTCTCCTCTCGTCCTTCAACCCGTTCGCACTGCTCCGAGCCCGGTCGCTGGCGCCTTCCATTCCAACCGGACTGCTCTATTCTGGCGAGCTGCCCCTGATGCTGCGGCGGGCCTGGCTCCGACCCCTCATTCGCCCGGCCGCCCTTCACCCGCAGTTTGGCCTGGTGACGGAGCCCTTCCTGCGGTGGGCGCGGGGAAAAGGCCTCCGGGTCAACGTCTGGACTGTGGATACTGCCGAGGAGATGCAGCAGCTGATCGTGCAGAGGGTCGATGCCATCATCACCAATCAACCCGACGCTCTGACACGACTCCTTAAGAGATAGGTCTCAAGGAGGGAACGGCTATGGCAGAAGAACACCCTCTGGTGAAGCTTGCGCGTGAGACAGTGGAGGCATTTGTCAGGCGGCGACACGTGATCGAGCCACCGCAAGAGCTCGGCGAAGAGATGGCGATGCACGCGGGCACATTCGTCTCCTTGCACAGCCGGGATGGGTCGCTGCGCGGCTGTATAGGCACCATTGAGCCGACTCAGCCCAACGTCGCCAAGGAAGTCATCCACAACGCCATTAGCGCCGCCACCCGAGATCCCCGTTTCCCTCCGGTCCAAATCGCCGAACTGGATGGCCTGGATATCTCAGTGGACGTGCTCACGCCCCCCGAGCCGATCGAATCCGTGGACGAGCTGGACCCGCACCGCTATGGAGTCATCGTAGAGTCTGGCTGGCGCCGCGGCCTGCTGTTGCCAGACCTGGAGGGCGTTGACACCGCCGAGGTCCAGGTCGACATCGCCCGGTGCAAAGCTGGGATCCAGCGCGGTGAGCCGGTGCGGCTCCACCGTTTCGAGGTCAAGCGCTACCACTAGTCGCCCGCCGGCAATGAGCGCCTGACGTCACCCGTAGCGAACGGTAGCGATCGGGGTTACAGGTAAGCGCTTGAGCCCGTGATTACTCTCGCTCCAGGATCTCGACCCGTGTCTTGCAGGCGGCCTTGAAGGCTTCGGCGTCCTCCCTGGACCCGATGATTTCACCCCAGTGCATGGGCACTGCGACCTGCGCGTTGACCCTCTCCGCAGCTTGAGCGGCCTCCGTTGCACTCATTGTGTATTTGCCTCCCACGGGGAGCAAAGCCACGTCCGCCTGGCACGCCGCCATTTCGGGGATGAGGTCGGTGTCACCGGAATGGTAGATGCGGCGACCGCCAGCCGTGACAATGAATCCAACCCCTCCCATCTGCTTGGGATGGAATTGCTTGTCTGGATTGTAAGCAGCAACCGCCTCGACCTGCATCCCTGCTGCGGTGACCGTATCTCCCGGCTTGACAACCTGAACGTTGCCCTTGAATTTCCCGGCGACCTCCGCCGTCGTGACGACCACCGTGTCCGGCTTGAGCAACCGCCCAACGTCGTCCGGCGAATAGTGGTCCGAGTGATGGTGGGTGATCAGGATCAGGTCGGCGGGGGGTGCACTCGCACCCAGTTTCCACGGATCGATGTAGATCACTCCCTCCGGCGCGGTGATGCGAAAACTGGCATGTCCCAGCCAAGCAATACCCTCCAACAAATCGACCATGATGTTAACCCTCCTCTCCAGGTTACCGCAGCCTCAATACAACCAACTACCATCCATTATACATCGTCTGGTCCCACGCCCAATCCGCCACATCGAGGGTCACTTGTTTGCCGTCATCCGCCCGTGGTATAATCGAGCCGCTCCACGGGCAACGACGCCCAGCCACCAAAGGAGGAATACCGATGGATTTTGCTTTCACCGATGAGCACCAGATGGTGCGCAAGATGGTGCGCGACTTTGCCGAGAAAGAGATTGCCCCAGGCGTCAAAGAACAGGATCGCCGCCAGGAGTTTGACCGTGGCATCTTGTCCAAGATGGGCCAGCAGGGCATCCTGGGCATCTGTTTCCCCGTCAAGTACGGCGGGGCGGGCATGGACTATATCTCTCTGGCCATCGCTTGTGAGGAGCTGGAGCGGGTTGACACATCAGCCCGGGTTGTGCTGTCTGTGCACATTGGCCTCAACTGCATGAGCCTCCTGCAATGGGCCACGGAGGAGCAGAAGGCGCAATACTTGGTACCACAGGCCATGGGCACCAAGATCGCGACCTATGGTTTGACCGAACCCAATGCCGGCTCCGACGCAATAGGCATCCAGACTACGGCCCGGCGGGAAGGCGATTATTGGCTGCTCAACGGCGAGAAGATGTGGATTTCTTTGGCCGACGTGGCCGACCACTTTTTGCTCATTGCCTGGACCGACGTCGAGAAGAAGAAGCGGCGTGATCACACCGGCATGTCCGCTTTCCTCGTTGAGCGAGGGTTCCCCGGGATCACCACGGCGACTATTCACGGCAAACTGGGGGTGCGGGCAGGAAATACGGGCAGTATCACCCTTACCGACTGCGTCGTTCCTGCATCGAACCTGCTAGGACGCGAGGGAGAAGGTTTCAAGATCGCCATGAGCGCCCTCGATGGTGGTCGCTACACCGTCGCGGCTGGTGCTGTCGGCCTGATCGACGCGTGCTTACAGGCATCCGTGCGCTACGCCAAGGAACGGCAGGCGTTTGGCGCTCCCATCGCTCAGCAGCAACTGATACAACAGATGATTGCTCGGATGGTGGCCCGCCGCGATGCCGGCCGCTGGCTCGTGTATCATGCGGGTTGGCTCAAGAATCAGGGCGCGCGCAACACCCGCGAGACGAGCCTGGCCAAGTGGGTCAACTGCGATGCCGCCTTTGATTCGGCGGCCGATGCGGTGCAGATTCATGGCGCCTATGGCTACTCTGACGAGTATGACGTGGAGCGCTTCCTGCGCAATTCCAAGGGCGCGGTCATTTACGAGGGCAGCCGCGAAATCCACACCATCATGCAGGCCCAGTATGCCCTGGGCTATCGAGAAGACCGGCCGCTGCGCTGCGAGCTGCCGGCCTATGATCCCGTAGTCTGGCAAAGCGAAGCATGACGCCCTATCTCCCCAGGGATCACGCACCACTCCACAAGGAGGTTTCGCCTTGAACATCATCGTCTGCATCAAGCAGGTGCCGGACACCACCGAGGTCAAGATTAACCCTGAGACCAATACGCTGGTCCGCGAGGGCGTGCCCAGCATCATAAACCCCTTTGACACCTACGCCATCGAGGAAGGTCTGCGGATCAAGGAAAAGTTCGGCGGCAAGGTCACGGTGATCTCGATGGGTCCCACCCAGACCATGGAGGCGCTGAAGGAGGCCGTGGCCATGGGCTGCGATGAGGCTGTCCTTCTGTCGGACCGCGCTTTCGCGGGATCTGACACCTGGGCAACGGCCTATACCCTGGCCGGAGCCATCCGGAAGTTGGGTGCCTTTGACATCATCCTCTGTGGCAAACAGGCCATTGACGGAGACACGGGCCAGGTGGGTCCTGGCATCGCCCGGCAGCTGGACATTTCTCAGCTCACTTATGTCTTCAAGATCCGGGAGCTGGACCCCGAGGGCAGGTCCGTCATGGTCGAGCGCCTCTTGGAAGAGGGACGCGAAGTGGTCAAGACCTCGCTGCCTGCTCTTTTGACCGTGGTGAAGGACATCAACCAGCCGCGCTATGCCACCATGCTGGGCATCCGGCGAGCAACGCGGATGCAAATCCCCGTGTGGGGCATCGGCGATATGCCCGACCTTGAACCACAAAAGTGCGGCCTGCCGGGAAGTCCGACGCAGGTGGTGCGCATCTTCAGCCCGCCCAAGCGCGAAGGCAAGGTGGATATGGTCTCGGGCGACACAGTGGATCAAATCGCTGCCACTCTGGCCGACAAGCTCTTGGCCGAAAAGGTTGTCTAGGGGGAAAGCCATGGCACTGCTGAACATCAACGAGGAAACGTGCATCGGTTGCGGAGCGTGCATCGATGTCTGTCCCTTTGGAGCCTTGACCCTGGTGAATGGCCTCGCCGTGGTGGACGACAAGTGCACTGCCTGCGGGGCGTGTCTGGATGAGTGTCCCGTCGAGGCGCTGTCGCTACCCGATCGCCCGGCAGCAGCTGCAGAAGGCCTGGCTGCGTACCAGGGCGTGTGGGTCTGGATCGAGCAGTTCAATGGCGAGGCTTCTAGCATCTCCTGGGAGATGCTGGGGCAAGGCCGCAAGCTGGCTGACGATCGCAAGGCTGCGCTGACTGCCTGCGTACTGGGCAATCAGGTAGAATCCATAACCAAGGAGGCCATCGCTTATGGAGCCGACCGAGTCTTTTGGATTGACCATCCCGCGCTGGCCGTGTATCGAACCGATCCCTATGCCAACGCCCTAGTCGCGCTGGTGCAGCAACACAAGCCAGAGATCTTCCTCTTGGGTGCCAGTTCCAGAGGGCGAGACCTCGCGGGAGCCGTGGCTACGGAGCTCTACACAGGGCTGACGGCGGACTGCACGGGCCTGGACATTGATCTCGAAAGCAACTTGTTGCGACAGACGCGCCCCGCCTTTGGCGGCAACATCATGGCCACCATTATCTGCCCCAACTACCGCCCCCAGATGGCCACGGTCCGCCACCGCGTGTTCGAGATGCCGGCGGCGGATCCGGGGCGCCAGGGGCAGGTGATCAAGGTCGACACAGCCATCGACGAGTCCCGCATCGCTGCCCAGGTGCTGGACTTTGTCACCGAGCAGGGCCAGGTCAACCTGGCTGACGCTCGGATCATCGTCTCGGGAGGGCGAGGCGTGGGCGGCCCCGATGGGTTCGAGCCCATCCGGCAGCTGGCTGAGGTCCTCGGCGGCGCCGTAGGATCTTCTCGGGCCGCCGTGGATGCTGGCTGGATCCCCTACGCTCACCAGGTTGGCCAGACCGGCCGTACGGTGCGTCCTGATCTATACATCGCCTGTGGAATATCAGGGGCCGTGCAGCACCTGGCCGGCATGGGCACCGCCAAGGTCATCGTCGCCATCAACAAGGACCCTGAGGCGCCCATCTTTGGCATGGCAACCTACGGCATCGTCGGCGACCTCTTCCAGGTCGTTCCAGCGCTGACGGAGGAATTCCGCAGGAGGCTCAGACGGTAGGAGTCTCGCAAGCCAGGACTGCTGGTGCCGGCCCATGGGCCGGCACCAGCAGTTGCTTTCTACTGCACCAGCGCGCGGATCATGTAGTTCAGGCCTGGTTTCAGCTCTCGGTATGCGCCGTCGATCTCATAGCTGCTGCCATACGGAGCGTTCATGTCCACCCCGATGTCCGGGCGGTAGTCTTGTCGCAGGATCACACCGACGATGAACTCGCCAGGCAACTGAAGATTCAGCGATGACAGGACAACGTCATGCCAGCCGTCGCTTGATGGATAGGTGATGGCATAGGGCATGAGGGGGTTCAGGCTCGCGTCCCAGATGTGAACCTCCACAGGAGCCGCATTCGCTAGGTGAACCCGCACCCCCAGCAATCGTCTGCCAGGTGTCGTCGAAAACGCCACCCCAAATCCTTTGCCCGCTTCCCAGGACTGGCTGGACTCCGCCGTGCCATCGTCGTGGGCTAGCTCCACGCATAGGGGGGTAGTCGACGGCGTGGGCATCAAGGTTGGGGTTGCCGTCCACGCTGGCGCAACGGTGCGGTTCTTGAGCAAGAGTGGGAGGTACAGCCGCCGGACAACCAAGGGACTGCCGCCTGTTGGAGTTCGCGTGGCCGTTGGTGATGCCGTGGTGGTTCTTGTAGCGGCAGGCGTGAGCGTACGCGTTGCGGTCGCAGTTGGCTCTTCACTTGGTGGATCGGTGTTGGCCGCCTCGATGCTGAACGTCCTGACTTCTGACCACAAGCCCCACACCCCGCCGATCCGTGCCCTCACCTTCCACGACCAGTTCGAGAGGTTTGCGTCGGAGAAGTAGGATCCATACTGCTCATGTCGGTAGCTTGACTGCACAATGCCAGTATAGTTCAGCATCGGGAAGCTGGCCCCTTCCCGGGATACGTAAAGATTGTACTCGGTCGCACCCATGCAGTCGGACCAATTAAAGTCCCAGATGGCGCTGTCGCGACCGTCGGTACGTCCATTGTCGAGCACTGCGCCGCTGGGCGGAGCAATCAGCGTCGGGATACAAGCGCGAGGGGTTGCCGACGGTCCGCTGGTAGCGGTGACGCTGGGTTGAGCCGTTACCGTCGCCGTTCGAGTCCTGGTAGCAGTCGCTTGGGCCGTTGTGGTGGGCGTCGGCGTGGGTGTAACTGCCCCGGTGGACACCGTTGTGGTGACCCAGCTGAAAACAGGGCTGCTGGCAAATGGACTGGTGATCCAGGCGCAGTTGGCCAGCGGTGCTCCAGGGACAGCCGATGGTGAGACCTCGACCACGAGGCGCAGCAGACCGTTGTCACCGGGCCCAAGGCTGCCCAATTGCCAGCTGACCAAGCGGCCCACGTGGGTGCGGGTGATGCCTCCCGTACATCGCACAAATTCCACGCCCACCGGTAGGAGGTCCTGGACCGACGTTGACGCAAACGTCTGAGCCCCAGCGTTGGCGTACTGAATCGAGTAGGTAAAGGTCATCGCCGCGCGAACGGTTTCTGGTCCCGACTTTTGCACTTGGAGGTTTTCCTCAGCCCCACCCTGTCCGGGGATCAGGTAGACTCGCCCTGAGTCATAGAATGGTTCGCCAAGTACAAGGTCGACTCGGCCATCGCCATTGACATCGCCCACTCGATCCAGAGCAAAGCCGAGGCTGCCGTTGGTGTGTGCGCCAGTAAGAGGACGTATCCCAGTGCCGTCTGCAGCAGTTCCCAGGTTCACATTCCGAGTCCACCCACTGAGTCGTCCAGCAACCAGGTAGACACAGCCGGTGGACGTGAGGACCGCGCTGGCATCGGCGCTGGGAGCTCCAATCAAGAAGTCGGGGATACCATCGCCAGTGAAATCCGAGGCAGGGGCCACCGCAACGCCGGCAAAATTGCGAGGGCCGGCGCCGATGAACGACGCGTCCGCACCTTCCAAGCCAAAAGCCTGTCCCCAATCCGCGTTGGCACGACCAAGGACGAGATAGACCTTGCCTGAGCGGTCTCCTCCTTCATCGCTGAAGTCGGCGCCGATGAGCACATCGTTCAACCCATCGCGGTTGACATCTCCTGCTGACGCTATCGAGATGCCAGCTCGGTCGCCAGGCACGGCTCCGAGAAAGATGGCATCGGCATGCGTGAGGGCTGTATTCTTGCCCCAGGGGAGAGCGCTGCCGCCCAGCAGCAGGTACACCCGTCCCCCGCCTGTCACCGGCGCTCCTACCAGGAAATCCGTGAACCCATCACCGTTCACGTCACCCGCCCCAGCCACCCGGGTGCCAGCCTCTTCTCCGGGCTCTCCCTTAAACCATGCGTCCGCAGCACCAAGGATTAACTCCGTCGGCCAGTGGGACCGTGGCCGGCCCAGGACCAGATAGGCCCTACCAGCACGCGCTCCGTTCGGTCCAGTATGTGAACCGCCTACCAGCAAGTCACTGAGACCATCGCCATTGACATCACCCACTTGGGCGATAGAGGTGCCGGCCCTCATGTCAGCAAGGTCGCCGGTGAAGATGACATCGGCTGTGCCCACATTCAGCTGGCTCCCCCAATCGGCGGACTCGCGCCCGAAGTACAGGTAGGCCGCCCCAGCATACGATGCCTGGCGGCTATTGTCCGGAGCACCCAGCACAAAGTCAGCCAGGCCGTCGCCGTCCACATCGCCTACACCCATGACGCTGTAGCCGAGCAAGTCGCCTTGCTGCTCACCCACAAATGTTGCGTCGGACTGGCTCAGGTCAAACGTTGTGCCCCAACCTCCGCCTTGACGACCCATAATGAGGTACACCCGGCCTCTGGAACGATCGTGGGACCGCGCACCGATGAGGATGTCATAGAGACCATCACCATTGACGTCACCTGCAGGTGCCACAGAGTAACCTGCAACATCGAACGGCGATTCGCCACGAAACACGGTGGTCGCAGCCTCTTCTGCGGGCACCGCCAGCACGGTCAGCCATCCCAGGCCAAACAGGACAGCCAGGGAATACACAAGCAGCATCAACGCGCGCATTGTGCCACGAACCATGGGGACCCTCCTTCGGATCATCCATGCTTGCGGTCAGCTTGACCACGCCTCTTTCCCAAGATTCTTCAAAGGTCGTGCTGCAGTGTGGCCTGCCAGCGCCAGGTTCAACCGGCGAACTCGCCTCTAGGCCTGGTAAACCGTTTCGCCACCTACAATGGTCATCGCCACCGTTGCTCTCATCAGTTCTTGCCACGACAGGCTGAGCAGATCCTGATTCCACACCGTGAAATCGGCTAGCTTGCCGGGCTCGATGGAGCCCTTGATCTTCTCCTCGTGGCCGGCATAGGCAGCCTCGATGGTGTGCGCCCGCAGGGATTCCTTCACGGTTAGGGCGTGCTCTGGATGGTACGGCCGCACCCCTCCCACTGCACGATTGATGGACGCTGCAAACGTCGTTTGGGGCGTGTACCACGGAACCGTTGGAGCGTCAGAGCTCACTACCAGGTGCAAGCCGCTGTCCAACCACTCTCGCAGGACCATAACCCGATTGCTTCGTTCCACGCCCCAGATTTTGTCCCAGTAGTCACCGGCCGCCGCGATGAAGGCCGGTTGTGCACAGACAACTATGCCCAGGTCCTTCATCCGTTTGGTGGCATCGCTGGTGGTAAGGATCGCGTGCTCAATGCGGTGGCGGGGGTCAGGGCGAGGATTGGCCTGCATGGCCTCTTCGTAGGCATCCAGCGTAAGGTCTACGGCCGCATCTCCGGCGCAGTGCACAGAGATCTGGAGCCCTGTATCGTGCAGTGCCCGGATGGCCGTCTTGAAACTCTGCGGTTCCCAGGTGGCCATATTCCAACGCACGCCATTGTGCCGCTGGTGGCAGTAGGAGGTCATACTTTGGCCATCGATGAGGAACTTGAACCCAGCCATACGTGTGCGGGCATCGGCATAACGTTCGACTTCGTTGAGAGCGCGCTGCAGGTCCGCCGGCCACTCCAATGTGTAGTAGATCAGGCTCCGCAGGGGCGAGTTGCCCTCCCTGCTCATATCTAGGTAGGTGCTGACGGTTTGTACACCTCGAACGTTGTTGTCGTGATAGGTGGTAATGCCAACACTGGCAAAAAACGCTAGCCCCGAGGCAATCCACTGCCTGGTGTCCGCAGTGCCCATATCTGGGATCGCCTGACGGACCAGATCCAGCGCGCGGTGATTGTAAAAGACACCCGTGGGTTCGCCCCGAGCATCCCTTTCGATCAAGCCACCTACCGGATTCTGCGTCTGCGCGGTGATATTGGCCGCGCGCAGGGCAATCGTATTCGTTGATGCCAGGTGTCCGCCCTGCTGGTACAGGAATACCGGGTGGTCAGGTGACACCGGGTCCAAGTCAGTGCGGTCGGGCATGCGGTCTCCCACCGAAAAGAAATGCCCCTTGATCCACTCGCCCTTGGGAGTCGAGCGGGCCACGTCGGCGACCTTTGCCTTCAGGTCATCCATGTCCCTGACCTCGGGAGGCATCATCGGCGTGTAGTAGCCCTGGCACATGCCGTACACCTGCAGATGGTTGTGAACGTCGATGATCCCCGGGGTCATGAAACGACC
The DNA here is from genome assembly GCA_002348045.1 of Anaerolineales bacterium UBA2232. The sequence continues at coordinate 17,355 of DDYO01000057.1, read as the reverse complement.
CCGCAGGTCTATCACCTGGGTCTGGGGTCCCGCCATCGCCCGAATGGATTCGGACCCAGCCACCGCCTGGATGAGCCCGTTCTTCACAGCTACCGCCTGGGCGAAGCTGTCGCGCGAGTCTACGGTGGCTACCTTCCCGTTGACGAATACGGCGTCTGGAGGTCCTGTCAAAGCCATCACCGTCGGGTTTGCCGCCGGGCTAGGAGTGGCGATTGTCACCGATGATCGGGTTGCCGTGGGTGGCAAGCGGATGGCTGTTGGGACCGCAGGGGCGCTCGGCTGTGCACCGGAGGCGGCTGCTGGCGGCACCTGCCGGGGCTCGCTCCGTCCGCATGCGGCGGCGATCCAGCCCATAAATGCAGCGACGCTCACAGTGAATTGGCGCCTCGTCACTTTGCCCGTGGGACTATCATCGGACATCTGAGCCTCCTCTACTGAAATTGCCTGGGGCAGCGGCCGCAGGAATCACAATGAGCTCACCGGCGACCAGGCACAGCCACTGCCGCTGACCTCGTCAACCTCTTGGGCTGCAACAGCAGGCTTTACAGCCAGGTAGAACTCCAGGGGGATCAGGCAACACAACAAAGCGTTGGTCTGTAGGGGAGCCGGGCACCAGCTGCCGATGCCTGAGGATTGCCACACACCAAGGTTGGCAAGGACCCACTGCGCGATCACGCCTTGCTCCTCGAAGGGAGAGACTGTGAGAACGCTCGCCTACTGCAAACAATATAGGCAGGTCCTGCTCGGTGTCAAATAGCGATTACGTCCTGCAATTTCTGTGGCCCACGCCAGTGAGCCGGACTTGTCCAAACCGGTGCGTCACCAATGTACCCAGGACGAGCCATGACCCAGACCCAACTCTCTGGCACGTTTCAGGCCAAACCCGGTCCATCGTTGTGCCTTGCAGTCAGGAGCGCCATACCATCCGGGACCTCCGTCCACCATTTCTGGCCAACGCTCTCTCCGTACGGCCCCGGGGTATGCAGTTGACACGACCCTGCTGCTGAGTAGAATGGCATCACTGGATCCAAATTGCAGGGAAGGTGTCCTATCTTGTCCATACGGTCGCCCGCGAGCCAGACGCACAACACCCGCCGCAGTCACCGCAGGCGTGTCCTGCTGGTGGTCGTGGTCATCGTCGCCGTAGCGGCCTGGCTGGTCTATCGGACCATTCAGAGTTCTACTACCGAGTACGTCACGGTTCAGGACGTCAAGTCAATGGGCGTCACCCAAAGGTTGGTCCGCATCAGCGGGTTCGTGGCGCCGCAATCGGTTGACTGGCAACCCGAGGAACTCGTGCTGCGGTTTCTGATTCGCGATGATACCGGAGACCTCGAGGTAACCTACAGAGGTGTTCGCCCGGACATGTTTCAGGACGATGCCCAGCTTGTAGCCGAAGGGCGCACTGGACCAGATGGAAGATTCCAGGCCAGCTCACTGCTGCTCAAGTGCCCTTCAAAATACGAAGAGAAAGAGTAGCTTATGGCAGTCCTGGGGTCATTGGCGCTCTGGCTCTCGTTGTTCGTGGCGATCGGCGCTGCTGTCACCGCTGCGATGTCGCTGCGTCGGACGGGCGAGCGCTTTCTGCGCCGCGCCCACATCGCGATGGCCGTGGTGACGGGTCTGGCAACGATGGCAACCTTGCTGCTTTTCTTCCTGCTCTTGTTACGGGATTTTCAGGTGGCGTACGTCTATCAGTACACCAGTACACGTCTGCCTCTTCTCTATACCCTCTCCGCGTTCTGGGCAGGGCAAGAGGGATCATTTCTCCTCTGGTTCTGGCTCGTCACCCTACTAGCCCTGGCAGTGGTAAGCAGCCAACCCCGCACATCTCGCAGTTGGCCTTACCTGGTCGGTGTGTTGGCGCTGACCGAGGTGTTCTTCGTCCTGATCCTCGTTAGCACCCACGACCCTTTCTCGCTGTTCCCAGCCCGACCGCCCGAGGGACTGGGCATGTCTCCACTGCTGGAGAATCCGGGCATGGTAATTCACCCTCCGGTCCTCTTCCTGGGCTATGCGGCTTACACCGTACCTTTTGCGTTTGCCCTGGCTGCTCTGTTCAGCCGCGAGAAAGCGGGGCTCTGGGTAGCCACCTGTCGACGATGGAGCGTGCTGGCCTGGTCCGCGTTGTCCGCTGGTATTTTGATCGGTGGGTGGTGGTCTTATGTAGAACTGGGCTGGGGCGGCTACTGGGCGTGGGATCCAGTGGAAAACGCGTCCCTTATCCCCTGGCTTCTGGGCACCGCTTTCCTGCATTCGACCATCATCGAGGAACGGCGCGGCATGCACCGCGTGTGGAACGTATGGTTAGCAACCTTGCCCTTTGTCTTCTGCCTCTTTGCGACCCTGGTCACCCGCGGTGGCATCATCGTATCGGACCTGCACGGCTTTGCCACCGCCATCCAACCGGTGGCCTACTTTCTGTTGGGCGGAATGGCGTGTGCACTCGCTGCCACCTTGGTGCTGAGCTACGTACGGCGCACGGAACTCGCTGAGGATCACGAGCTGGACGATCTGTTCTCCCGCGAAGGGATGTTCTTCCTGGTCAACCTGTTATTCTGCGGGGCAGCCCTGCTGGTTCTTCTGGGAACAGCCTTCCCCGCCGTGTCTCAGGCCGTTAGTGGCGCGGTCATCAGTCTCAGCGCGTCGTTCTACCAGCGGGCAGTAGGGCCCTTGCTGTTGGCCGTCGTGGTGCTGATGGGCATTTGTCCAACCCTGGCCTGGCAGCGGGCTTCCACGACTACGGCTCGCAACCTCAGATGGTCGGCCTTTGGTGCGCTGGGAGGAGTGATCCTGAGCCTGGTTGTGGGAGTCACCGAGCCCGTACCTCTGCTGGCAATTGCTGCGTGCGCTTTTGTGACAATGTCGATAGCCATGTTGGCTGCGTCAGACGTTGGTGCCCGGCTGAGATCACGTGCCGAGCACCCGATGTTGGCCGTCCTCCACCTCGCTGCCGCTGCCCCCAGGCGTTACGGTGCTTATGTGGCGCACTTGGGCATCGTGCTCATCACCCTGGGCATCACGGGATCATCCGCTTTCAAGACCGAGCGGCTTATCGCCCTCCGACCAGGCGACGCCACGCAATTGGGTCCTTATACCATCCACTATGAGGACTATAGCATCGAAACGGTCAACGCCCAGCCGGTGAGCTACCAGAGCAAAGTACGTTACGCCGCGACGGTTGCTGTGCTCCAGGGTACGAAGCGCCTTGCGGTGCTTGTCCCCGAGAGAAACGACCACTGGGTTCTGGCCAATCCGTGGGTGTCCGAAGTCGCCATTCACAGCACCGTGAAGGACGATGTCTATGTGGTCCTGGCAGGGCTTGACCGGTCCGGTCTGGCGAGCTTTCACCTGGCCCTCAACCCACTGGTCAGTTGGATCTGGATCGGAGGCGCGGTTCTTCTGGTAGGGGGCTTGATGGTGGCATCGCCCTCTCCAAACAGACACGTGACCGGCTAGAGCCAATGATCGAGATTCGCGGCCTGACCAAAACCTTCGGTCACCAGCATGCTCTGCGGAACATTGACCTCGACATTGGCACAGGCGAGATCGTCGCTCTGCTGGGTCCCAACGGCGCAGGGAAGACTACCCTCTTGCGCGTCCTGGCCACGTTGCTAAAGCCGAGCACCGGCAGCATCCGGATCAATGGCATGAACCTCACCGATGCTGGTCCCGAAGTTCGTCGCCACATCGGCTTCCTTTCACACCAATCCCTGCTTTACGGCGACCTCACTGTGGAGGAGAATCTCCGCTTCTTTGGTCGCCTCTACGGAGTCGAATCGCTGGAGGTCCGCGTTGACCAACTCCTCAACACCCTCGTGCTTGCCGACCGTCGGCATGACCTTGTCCGTTTTCTATCGCGCGGTATGGTGCAGCGGGCTTCCCTGGCGCGGGCCATATTGCACCGACCCATGATCCTGCTGCTTGACGAGCCCTACACCGGCCTCGACCAGCAAGCGGTCGCGATTCTGACCGATACGTTGAACAACATGCACCGGGCCGGTCATACGGTCGTCATTAGCACCCACAGCTTGGATCAGGGCCTGAGGCTTTCCGATCGCATCGCAATCCTGGCCCGCGGTCGCCTGGTACACAGTGCGCCCAGCGCCGGCCTCGACCTGACCAACCTGACCGCCATCTACCAGCGTTTGGTGCCGACAGGGACTCCCCTAAACGGGGTACAACCGTGAGCCCAGGGCGCCAGGTTTTGGCCATCCTGTGGAAAGACCTCCGCGCCGAGCTGCGCACCAGGCAGGTCCTGAGCGCCACCTGTGTGTTCGCCCTTCTGATGGTGGTCATCTTCAGCTTTGGATTTGACCTGCGGGTAGACAGTTTGAACGCGGTCGCGCCCGGAGCGCTCTGGGTTACATTTGTCTTCGCCGGAGTCCTGCAATTGAACCATGCGATGGCTGCAGAGGTGGAAGATGGCCGCCTGCAGGGACTGCTTCTGGCTCCCATGGAGCGCAGCACCATCTATTTCGCCAAGTTCGCTGGGAACCTGGTCTTTATGCTGGTGGTCGAAACCTTGCTCCTGCCCATCTTTACCGCGGTCTTTAACTTGGGTCTCTTGCAGCCATTGCTATTGCTGGTGGTGGTGTTGGGCACTGTGGGCATTGCGGCGGCTGGCACACTGCTTTCCACCGTTGCTGTGAACACTCGCGCCCGGGAGGTGCTCTTGCCGGTTCTGTTGTTCCCCGTGCTGCTCCCGGTAGTCATTTCGGCCGTCAAGGCAACGGCAGGGGTCTTGGACGGACTCCCCTGGGCAGACCTGTCCATCTGGCTCAGCTACCTGGCGGGATTCGATGTCATCTTCCTGGCAGTATGCTATCTCACCTTCGATTATGTTGTCGAAAGCTGACCGCGCGACCCAGGAGGAGTAAGGATGCGAATGACCTCGCGAGCAAGCTTTGTGCTGAACCTGCTCAGCGCGATCACCATGATGGTGGCGTTGAGCCTCGTCTTCCTGTACGCGCCCACAGAGGCCACCATGGGCGATGTGCAGAGAGTCTTTTACTTTCACGTGTCGTCGGCCTGGATTGGGTTCCTCGCCTTCTTTGTTACCCTGCTGGCCGGGGTCACCTATCTCGGCCGGCGGCAGGTGTTCTGGGATATGTTGGGCGCGGCATCCGCGGAGATCGGTCTGGTGTTCACCACCATGGCCATCATCACCGGCTCCATCTGGGCCAAACCGACCTGGAACGCCTGGTGGCCCTGGGCGCAGGAGCCGCGACTGGTGCTGGTCACCGTTCTCTTGCTGGTCTACCTGGCGTACTTTGTCCTTCGCTCCTTCGTGGAGGATGAAGAGCAGCGCGCTCGGTTCGCAGCGGTGTACGGCATCCTGGCCTTTTCGAGCGTGCCCTTTACGTTCCTGTCGGTACGCGTGTGGCAGCGCCTCCATCCTGTCGTCTTTGACCGGCGCGGCGCGGCGCTCAGCCCACGCATGCTGGCGGTGTTCTTGTTCTGCCTGTTCGCCTTTACCGTGCTGTACCTGGCACTGCTGATCCTGCGGGTGCGGCTCGCTGAGCTCAATGAACGATTGGCAGAGCTCAAGCGTCGGGCTTTCGACAACGAGGAGGGTTAGAGATGCCCTATCTAGCAGCAGCATATGTTGTCTTCTGGGCCGTTACCTTCGGCTTCGTATTCACCATGTCTGCGCGACTGCAGCGGCTGGAGGAAGAGCTGCGCACCCTGCGCACGGCTCTGGATTCACGCAACCAATCCGAATAGTGCACCAGGCGTGAGACAACTCAATGCCCAGCGCACAGCCCCGGACCTTTGCCTTCTTTCGACGATATCGTCTACGACTCAAGTCGCAGGCCACACCAACGAAAGCCAGCCGAGACCGCCACGAAACGGTCTCCATTTGTGTAGCTCAAGATCAATCCTTATCCCGACGGCGAGCCATTCAGAGGCTGCTATGATGGTTGTGTCGGATCGGCGACTCTCGCTGGCACCCCACAGACCCACCGGGGGACTCCTCAAAGGATCCGGGAAGGCCAGCCCATGAACAAGGGTGTGTTGGAGAATAGGTGGGTCGGAAACGCGGGCTCAGCTCAAGTGCGGCGGCAGGCCGGAATCCACCGCCGTGGGCCGGCTTCGGGGTTACGACAGCTCCGCCGCGGCAGCGTTGGTCGTTTCTGGCATTCATGCATGCAGGCAACATTGGCTCAGTCAAGGAGGTGTTGAATCGTGTCCAGTCGTAAACGCTCGGTAATCCTGATCGTGTCGTTGCTCGTTCTGATTGTCGGTGTGGGCTGCATCTGCAGCCAGTGCAGCAACCCTCTCGCTCAAAGGCAGACAGACAATGCTCCCATCGTTGCTGGGGCGGATTTGGGCCAACCGGTCATGGCTAGGGGCATCGGTGACAGGAATGCTCCCATCGGCATCACCACCACCTTCAATGACTCGGAAGACATCATTTACTGCGTGGTGCAGGCCAAGCGCATCGACGCAGGAACGACGTTCTTTGCCCGCTGGGTGTACCAGGGTGAGCCGTTCGAGGATACACCGGTCCTCACTGCTGACCGGACCTATACCGACACCTACATCGAGTTTCACATCGAGCCCAAGAGCATTGGTGTGCTCCGCAAGGGTGACTATGAATGCCGCATCTACGTCAACGGCAATCCGGTGAGCACAGCCAAGTTCAAAGTCCAGTAAGGGGGTGCTGTGATGATAGAGTTGGTCGGCACCCTTTGTCTAGGAGCCATCCTGCTCGTCGGAGCCCTGATCGTGTTCCTGATCCTCCGCTATCTCGCCGGGCGCAAGGATAAGCCAGCTGGAACGTACGACTCGCCCAAGTACGATAGTGGTGGTTCCATCGGCGGAATGAATGGCGGACGGGCATACGACGATCCCAAGATCGACAGTGGCGCGACGATCGGCGGCCAAGTGGAGCGACGCTCCTATGATCACCCCGACGTCGGCAGCGGTGGCAGCATCGGCGGTGGGCCCCGAGTCGGCGACTCGCCACGGAGGACCGCATCGGGCGGCACTTGGGAAAGCACCCAGCAGGACGAGGGTGGCTATACAACCCGTAAGGATAACGATCGGACCGACAGCCCTGACATCAAGAGTGGTGGGAGCTTCGGAGGGTAGGGGCAGACCGCGCCCGCACGACTTCCATTCCACACGCCCCCCAACCCAAAGCAGCCTGGGCTGTGGATAGAGGTTCCTGGTTCATGATCGAGACAGCAAAGGGCACCCCGTCTACCGACGGGGTGCCCTTGTGTCTCTAGGTGAGGCGGGATCGCCTACTCAGGCTGTAGCGGAATCGCATCCAACTGCACGTTTTCGGGGGCGCTGGCGCCCACGCGCAAGGCACTGTCAATCGCCAGGTCCTCGTACTTTTTTGCCACCACCACCAAACCGTAGGCCTGCCCCTTGGGCAATTGCTGCTCCAGGGCAAAACGCCCGTTGGCGTCGGTACGTGCCGAGGTGTAAGCCATCTCTCGCTTCTGCTGCGCGACAAAGTCCTGCGTGCGCACTCCCGGGCGGAGGGCAATGACCAGCGCCCCGGCGATCCCGCGACGGGTACGGGCATCGACGATTTGTCCGGACACCTGGCTGTCGGTGTCCTCCGCTTTCTTTCCAATGACGACGCTTCCCTCAGCTACCACCTGTCTGCCTATGGTCAGCACCAGATGATAGTCACCATTGGGCAGGCCAGCGCTGTTGTTCAGGGCCAGGGTTCGGCGCCCGCGCGTGCCGCCTTCCCAGCGATCCTCCCGCTGCAGGATGGTCTTGCCATCAACCGCCCATGCCTGTCCCCACATCAGATCGTTGTTCATCCCAGAGTAGTCAAAGGTCGCGAAAAGCTGCTGACCACCCGCTGGCAGCAGCGCCGCCGGATTTATCGGGCGGCCGTCCTTGCTGACCTGGCTACTGAACACCAGGGTTGAGAACGAAGGTTGTCCGAATCCACCCCCAGGGCTGCCAGGAGCCGGGAATACCGGCGCAACTTGCGCAGACGCCCCAGCGACCGCCTGCGACCCGGCCACGCGAATCCCCGCCTGCTGGAGCACTGCCTTGGCGAGGTTTACCGGACGCAGGCCATTGATAAAGCCGCCAATAGCCATCGGCGTGTCACGCTCATCGATCCGGCCATCACGGTTCGTATCCACCACTGGCCTGGCATCCACAGGGGTTACCCCGCTGCCAGCAGCCGCCTGGGTTGGCACTCCCACCAATTCCCCGTCAGAGTTGACCGCGCAACCGCCGCTGTTGCCGCCCGCAATCGTGGCATCGGTCTTGATCCACGCTCGCGCTGCTTTCAGTGCCGCCTCTCGCGAAAAACCTGAGACCGTGCCCATGGTGAGGGTAATGGTCTCCCCGCCAATGCCCGGATAGCCCAGGATCGCCATGGCGTCGCCTAACTCCAGCTCGTCCGAGTCGCCCAAGGGCACAGCAGGCAGCCTGGGATTTGAGAGCGCTTTGCCGTCCAGCGTGCTCACAATACGCAGCACCGCCAGGTCCAATTCCGGTGACTGGGCGACTACCTGGGCAAAGTAGGTGAGCACCGGCGGCTGATCCGAACGCTCGGTGATGGCGATGCCCAGGCGATCCGCTGGCGGTGCCGACATGCCCATCGCCCTCGGGTTGGCCACATGGCAGTTGGTCACGACAATCCCTGAAGGGTCCACGATGGTGCCAGACCCCGTCCATGCCGGCGAATAGCTACCCAGGAATCCCTGGCGCAAGGCCACCACCTGGACCACCGCGCGCATGGCTTTTTCCAGCATCGCTCGGCTGGGCAGATTCGACATAGTGGGCATTTTGGTGCTCATAAACAGGACCTCCTGATGCGATCAATCAAGGAGAGGGAAGCCTGTAGAAGGCCTCCCTCCCAGATGGGCTTATCGAGAGTCCCAGTTATCCAGCAAACCCTTGAGGCCGGCATCCTTCTGACCCTGCTGCTGTCCGCCGCTCACCTGTTGGCCAAGCATCCCGAACACCTGCTGCAGGCTCTGCACCGCAGTGTCCTGGTCCACGCCCACGTACTGCGCCAGTTCGTCAGCCATGCCGCTCTTGCGCAGATATCGAGCGGTGGTAGACTTACTCTTGCCCATGGTACCCAGGAGCTGGTCCAGGTTGAGACCACCCTGCTGCTGAACAGCTCCAGAGCTGGCTTGTTGGGCGCCTCCCAACAGGGACGGCAAGAGCTTGCTCACGGCAAAAGCGACGATGGCCTGGGCCATCGCACGGCTCAGCCCCAATCGATCAGCCAAGGCATTGGCAATGGGAGCCAAGAATGCATTGCTAATGCCACTGCTGCCGCCGCTGCCTCCGCCCAGGATGGCGTCCAAGATGCCGCCCAGGGGACTCTGCTGCTGAGCAGCGCCCTGAGGGGCGCCACCGCCCAGGATGCCGCCGATCAGATCGCCCAACGGATTCTGTTGGGATTGCGTCTGCTGTGGTGCGGTCTGTTGTCCACCACCGCCCAGAATGGCGCCAATCAAATCCTGCATCGATGCCCCTGACTGCTGCGGCGCCTGGGTTGCACCAGAGGAGGCAGCCCCTCCCCCGAGGATTGCTCCCAGCAGGTCCTGCAGGGATGCTCCGCCCGAAGGCGCCGAACCTGGCCTCTGCGCCGATCCACCACCCGATAGCTGGGACAAGGGGTCCTGCTCGCGGCCAGAAGTTGATCCCTGGCCTGCGGCACCCCCCAGGATTGCTTTCAGCAGATCATCCATATTCATGTTGCTCATTGTCTCACCCCCTCGTGTTCTTGCCTGATACTATACCACACGTCAGCGGTGCGTCAATGGTGGGTTATGCCAGTGGCGGCGGCCTGCTGAGAGCCACGGTTCTGGGTGACCGACCGCCTAATACTACCGGTGGGGCTGTCTGGGGTATAATCGCCGTGCTGTGCGCTACTCAGGAACGCGCGCTTTCTCCGGTCAGGGGCTGCGCCCTCTCGCGCTCTTGCCCTTCCCTGAGAAGCACAGGGCGATGGCATCCAAAGAGCGCAGAACGCAGGTCCCAGCACGGTAAGGAGTCCGTCACCCATGTCGGTTCGTTGCGCAGAATACGCCGGTAAAACCAGAGGCTGGGAAAGAGGTCCTCTACTTGGCGCAGCCGGCAGCGCCCATCGCCGGTCCCTTGGCGTTTTGCTCACAATTGTGGTTGGCGCGGTGTCTCTGGTTCTGACAGCCTGCTCTCCCAAGGTCCATCGTTCGGTCAAAGAGACTCCCATCACCGAGTTGCGGATTGAGCCCTGGGTCGAGCAATCGTTTCAGGTCAGCCCTGACAACCGGCACGCGGCGTTCGTCCGGCGCACAGGCGTCCAGTGGCAGATTCAGGTGGACGGCCAAGTGGGGCCGAGTTATGACCTAGTCACCCGCGGCGGCCAGTTCTTTAGCCACGACAGCCGCCGGGTCGCGCACCTTGCGCAACAGGGAAGCCAATGGTTCGTGGTTGCCGATGGAGTCGAGGGCGAGCGCTACGATGCCATCGAGGCGTTTTCGCTGGTCTTTAGCCCCGACAGCCAGCGCCTGGCCTATGCTGCCCACACAGATGGCCGATGGTTCGTTGTTGTGGACGGCCACGCCAGCAAAGGGTACGAGGCTATCGTGGCAGGATCCCTGATCTTTAGCCCCGACAGCCGACGGGTGGCGTGTGCAGTCCAGGAGGAGGGCAAGCAGTTCGTCACAGTTGACGGCTCTGAGCAGCAAAGCTGGGAAGCGGTCAGCGGGAGCACGCTGGTCTTCAGCCCGGACAGCCAGCGCCTGGCGTACGCCGTGCTGGACGGTTCTCAACAGCGAGTGGTCGTGGACGGCGTTCCCAGCAAAGCCTTTGATGTGGTGGAAGCTGGCTCGCTGCAATTCAGCCCCGACAGCCGCCATGTGGCGTTCTCCGCTTCAATCGCCGACCGCTGGTTTGCCGTGGTGGACGGCGCCGAAGGCCCGCGGTTTGACAGCTTTGGCCACCGATCACTGGTGTTCAGCCCGAACAGCCAGCGCATAGCCTACTTTGCCCAGCGAGCAGGCCAGTGGGTCGTCGTGGTTGATGATAACGAGGGCAGTGCGTACCGCGCCATAGCGGGCGACACCCTGCTCTTCAGCCCCGACAGCACCAGGGTCGCCTATGCCGCCCAGGGCGACAGCGGGTGGGCAGTGGTCGACACGGGGGGAGCCGGCAAAGCCTACACGACCATTGCCCGTGGCTCATTACGATTTAGCCCCGACAGCAAGCGCCTGGCATATGTAGCCCAGCGGGGTACACAGTGGCACGTGGTGGCGGACGGCAAGGAAGGGAAACCTTACGACGTCGTCGGAGCGAGTACTCTGGCCTTTACACCCGACAGCCGCCATCTCGCCTACAGCGCACAGGCGGGAGACCAGCAGTTCGTCGTGCTGGACGACACCGAGGGCAAACACTACACTGCTATCGTGACGCTGGGAGGTGGACGGATCGTATTCGATGGTCCACTAGCCATGCATTACATCGCGCTTGCACAAAACGTGCTCTTGCTGGTGGAAGAGACCCTGGGCTAGTGGCTGAAGCCTGCCCTCTAGTGCGTCGCGCACGCAATGCACGGGTCAAAGGCACGAACCACCCGACCGACGGCCCGTTCCAGTTCCCAGTTGATGGCATCCGCAGCAACATAGCGCCTCGCCGCAACCATCAGCGCCCGCTCAATCGCCAGGCTGTTGTGCACCGTGGGGATGATGAACTCGGCCTCGGCGATTCGCCCATCCTCGATGCGGTAGTGATGGATAAGAGGGCCGCGCGGCGCTTCCACCAGTCCAAACCCATCACCGTCTCGCGGGACATGGGCAACGGCAGTATCCTCATGGTCCAGCGGTTGCGACAGGATCTCCATAGCTCGCTCCAGGCCATAGACCAGTTCAATGCCCCGGCAGAGGTCATAAAGCAGGATGCCGTGAGCAGGCCTTCCGAAGGCTGTCTGGAAATGCTCCAGGTATTCATCGGCGCTGGGAGTGCCCAGCCGCTCGGCAAGGTTGATGCGCCCCAAACTGTTGGCTCGCATGACGTGGCCCTGGTACGAGGTCTGCCCCGCATAGCTGTAGTGAGACTCCACGGACGTTAACTGGCTGAGAAAGTCCCTGGCGGACAAGTTGGCGCACACATCGCCCGTGGGGCACATGACTCGGATGACCTCGGAATCATAGTTGGGGCACTCCCCGGCAGTGCCCGCAATGTAATAGGTCGGCTCGTCATCGCCCCAAGTGCCGATGCGCTCACGAAGAGCCAGCGACGTCTCCCAATAGTGGTCGAAAAGCTCACAAGCTATCGGCAAGGCCTTGGCCAACTGGATGCGCATCGCTTCCGCATCACTGGCGGCGATTCCGCTGCTCACCCCCCCGACCACCGCCTTGACCGGGTGGATAAACTGGCCTCCTGCCAGGGTGATCAGATCAGTGCCGGCCTTGCGTACCCGCAGCGCCCTCGCGGCAATTCCCGCAACGGCACCGTCGTCTTCGGCCTCATCAAAAATGCTTCTGGTGCCCAGGCGATCGGGCATGGTAAAGATAAACAGAGAGGTGGCCTGGTTCTGGATAAGCTGGCCCAGCAGCAAAAGCTCGCGCAGGGTCCGTGCCAGGGGCGGGGGCACGACTCCATAGGCATCCTCCAGCGCCTTCACTGCCGCTACCTGATGGGCCGTGGAACATACACCGCAGATGCGAGGGGCGATCACCGGCATCTGCTCGGCGGGAACTCCCCGCACGAAATGCTCAAAGCCACGAAATTCAGTCGACTCCATGCGCGTAGCCACCACCTGGCCTGACTGCACCTCGATGATGACACGGGCGTGCCCTTCAATGCGGCTGAGCGGGAACACCAGGGTGGGCATTTCACAACACCTTTTCTTTGGGACGTGGCGGACGGCCCGGATCATAATCGGAGAATTGGAAAAGGAACAGCGCCAAATGGGGTGAGCGCAGCGCCTCATCCAGTTCCTGCGGGGGGATGTCGGTCATGGCCTGGAATACGCGGCGTATGGCCGTGAACCACTCGGCAGACAGCTTGTCGATCAGGGTATCGGACGGTCCGCGACAACCCACACAAGGATGGCCAGGCCGTGTGCACAATCCGCGGCAGCCGCCCCGGGTCGAGGAGCCCACGCACAGATAACCCTGATTGATGAGACAAATATCCGGAAGCACCTGCCCCTGCTGAAATCCCACCAGGTGAGTGGGGCGCATGTCTTTGACCTTCTTCCGCCCACACTCCGTACACACGATGCGGCTTACCGTGAAGTCAGGCGGCTGGAACAATACGGCCAAAAACAGCTCAGGGGTCGGTGGACAGCCGGGCAGGTAGCGATCCACTGAGACGAAGGCGTCGACCGGACGGCTTCTGGGCAGGAGCCGAGGCACGCCGTGCCGCCCGCTTTCCTCCAGAAAGAGGTGGCGCACATCATCGCGATCACCCAAGCTGGCCACCCCTCCGGATATGGCGCAGGTACCGACCGCCACAATGTGCTGTGCCCGGCTTGCTGCACGCCGTAAGTTGTGGCGATCCTCATCGTTGCGAACCCCGCCGCTTACCAGGAGGATATCCACCTCGGGCACGTCATAGGCCGATAAGACCAGTGGCATGTAGGCCAGTTTATACTTGTCCACCCACTCGCCCGCATTCAGTAGCGACACTTCGCAGCCGGCGCAGCCCGAGAGCTGCAGAACAGCGAACCGCAGCATCCTTCAAGCCCTCCACCAGTGACCGTTCGACAACCCAATAGCACCTGGCTCGCCAGGAGCGATTCTGGCGGCATGGCAGTCAGAACCACTCCTGGTTTCCCGGGATCACCCGCCGACGACCGTTAGCCAAATCCGTTCGGGTCCGGTTGAATCATCCTCAAGAGGCGCGAAGAGTGGCGTCTCAGGGATCCCAGATCCAGCTCGCCACCCGGAGCCTGGATCGTTTCACCCGTCCAGGCATCCTCCCACAGCAACGCGTGGCCTTTCCATGCAGGCAGATAATCGCCCAGGCGCACCTCTTTGTGCACCCCTTGGCCCTTCCAGTTGAATACGGCGAGGTAGCCGCTGGAATTGTACACCAGCTCCGGCATCTCGCGCTCCATCTGATCCAGCGCCCACGTTGTCCCTCGGTCACACTCCCTCGCCAGTCGTTCCACCAGCTCGACGGTTGCCCACGCCGATTCCGGAAGGGCATCCAGCTGGTCGGACAGGACCATCATGCCTCCGGTAATGGCAACGACGTTGGCCAGGGAGCGCCGCTCGTCGGCGGTGAGCTTGGTATCTCGGTCGCGCAACAAGAGGCAATCGGGGTCATTGATCCACAGCCGGCGGTGCATCGCACAACGGTTCAGGATGTTGCGGATGGCGAATTGGGTACAGACCGCATGAGGGTCGCGGGTCAAATGATAGCGATACTTGGCGAACCAGTAGGGTGCCACGTCAGGGCCGATGCGCATGGCATCGACCCAGCCGCGAGCCGGAGCCAAGGGCGACCCGCATCCTAGCAAAAACACGCGCGGGCCCGCGGTCTCCCGAATGAGCTGATAGCCGAGGCTCAGCCTCTCCGCCGGAGACAGCGAGCGGTCACAGGCAACAGCGGGCAAGCACGCGCCGTAGGCAAAGTCAAGCTTCAAGTACTGAAAGCCCCACTCGTGCACCATGGTCCGCACCCAGCGCCGTAGCTGGTCTTGGAAGGCCGGATGGGTGGTATCCAACCCGTAGAAGAGGCCATCGATTCCCCAGTTGGGGTTCCACCCGGCCACCAGTGGCCGGCCTCGCTCATCCCGCAACACCCACTCCGGATGCTCGCGGTACAAGCGCGAGTTGCGACGGGCGATGAACGGCGCTAGCCACAAGCCGGGCGCCAAACCGCTGCCTCGTACCTCGCTGGCCAGCGCAGCCAGCCCCGAGGGGAACTTGGCGTTCACCGATAGCCAATCCCCCACCGCCGTTTCGTAGCCGTCATCCAGCACGAAATACTGCCAGCGCACCTGCCGCTGCCTGATGGTCGCCAGTTCCCTTCGCAACATGGGCTCGCTGACCCTGGTGTAGTAATAGTACCAGGAGCACCAACCGGTAGGCAGGTCATGGCGCGAGGCTGAATCACGGCGTACGAGGCCGAAATAGGTATCCTGAACCACACTGGCCGATACGTCCAGCAGGAAGTACACATCGTCAAGGCTCACCTGTCCGCCCGGGGCCACTTCCTGACCGCCAAAGTCCCATCTCAACGTCAGGCGAGCGGGCTTCTGAACAGCTTGGGGAAACTGGAATTGGATGCTCAACATCTGATGGCTTGATGGTCCCTGGCCCAGCAGGAGGTAGGCTCCGGAATCCAGGTTCCCCAGGACGGCAAACATATCAGAGGTGTACTCCCCAGCATGAGAGGGCAAGTTGCTAGGATTGTCCTGCAGCACTACCATCGCCGGGGGAAAAGGCACTCGCTGGGTTTCCCCCGCCCGAAATGACCGCGTTTCAGTCCACGACTGGTAGCCGTTCTTGAAGAATGACAGACGCCCCCCTGATGCTCCTACCAGGGCGTCTCCAATGACCAACTCTAGGTGTCTCAGGCGAATCGCGACGCTCGCCTTGTTCTCTACAAGCCCAGCGATGGCGAAAGGACCATCCGCTGGATCTGCAGCAAGCAGACGGGCGCCCAGCCGCGAGTCCGACAGCTGGTCCGAACCTGGTCTAACAAATGGAACAGGCTCTGTTAGGCACTTCCCGTCCACCTCGAAACAGAGGTGGGCTTGCCAGTCGCACAGCATCGCCCCGGGCTGGACGCAAGTCAGGCTGCGCCCGGGTTCCCACGTCCACTTGTGCTCTCTTGGCTTCCCGATCGGTGGTTGCATCTTCCCATCCTGCTGTCCGACCAGATCCCGTGACGTCAACAGGCATCACAACACCACTTCTGACCAGCCGAAGGTGTCGTATCTGACCAGTCCCGGCAGTAGAGCTCGTCTTCGTGCGGTGATCAGTCAGCCCTCCCGGCACCCGCCGTCTGCCTCGCTCCTCAATTCTCGGCGTCAGGGGTCTCATGAAAGCCACCTGCCCGGAGTGGTGGGCCAGTGGGCCCACAAGACACGCACAACCAGTATAGCTCGACCTAGACGTGCACACAACCAATCTGCCCACCTCACCCAGGCCCCGTGGTCCACGGCGCCGCCATGGATGACCGGGAGATGACCAGTGTGTGGCTCTCCCTGCCGGTCGGTCGGCCCCTGCCTCTGCCCCCAATTCGGCAAGTTGCCATCACTGGACTATGATGCACCGACCGAACGTAATAGGGGGCATGATGGAGAACCTGTCCGAGATGACCGTACGCTTTCTGCGAGACCTGATCCGTTTTGACACCACCAACCCGCCCGGAAGCGAGCTTGCGGCTGCGCAATACATTGGCGACGCCCTGCGCAGCGAAGGCATTGAGTCGATGGTCTTGGAGGCGGCCCCCGGCAGAGGCAATGTGGTGGCAAGGCTCAGAGGCGACGGTTCGGCCGACCCCCTGCTGCTGATGTCACACCTGGACGTTGTGCCTGCGGACCCGACTCACTGGACCCATCCTCCCTTTGGGGCTGACCTCGTCGATGGCTACATCTGGGGACGCGGCGCGGTGGACACCAAGAACCTCACTGCCCTGCAGATCGCCATCCTCATCACGCTGAAGCGCCAAGGGCTTCCGCTGCACCGGGACGTGATCCTGGCCGCAACCGCCGATGAGGAAATTGACGGGCACCAGGGCATGGGTTGGCTGACCAAGAACCACCCGGAGCTGGTCACCTGCGAATATGCCATCAACGAGGGGGGCGGTTTCGGCTTTGACCTGGGTAGGAAGCGCATTTACGTCTGTCAGACCAGCCAGAAGGGTGTTTGCTGGCTGAACGTTTCCGCTCAGGGAACCCCGGGACACGCATCCATGCCCCACCAGGATAACGCCGTCGCCAAGCTCTGCGCTGCCCTCTCTCGCCTGGCTAATGCGCGACTGCCTCAGCACCGCACAGCCACGGTGGAGCACATGATCCGTGGCCTCGCCGCGACCCAGCCATTCCCCTTGTCCTTCGTGTTGCCGCTGGTCCTGAATCCGGCGTTGGAACGGCCTTTGCTTCAACGACTTGGCGCAGAAGGTATGCTGGGCAAAGCGTTGCCTTCCATGCTCCACAACACGGCTGCCCCCACCGTACTGAGCGCCGGACAGAAGACCAACGTCATACCCTCGTCGGCCAGTGCGAAGGTGGACTGCCGGATTCTCCCGGGACAGACGCCGGCAGACCTTTTACGCGAGATCCAGCCCTATCTGGGTCACGATGCAACGGCAGAAGTGGCCGTCTACGCCCCGCCGTTCGAGAGCGACCATGCCAGTCCCCTGTTCGACTGCTTTGCCCAGGCGCTTCAGCGCCATGATCCAGGTGCGACC
>DDYO01000105.1 GCA_002348045.1 Anaerolineales bacterium UBA2232 | reverse complement strand
AAGCTAGGAGAGCCGGACCCACCAGGCGATCACCTCGACTCAGCTTGCGGATTGGATCCGCAGCCACCCGCGCGACCGTGTCCCCCGGTGTAGAAACCGACATACGCTGCCGCAAGTCCGCATCCCATGCCCGCATCTCATCGATGTCAAAAACAAACTCGCGCTGCAGGCCATAGCTCGCTTCATCAAGCGCGCTGAACACCAGCTCGAGCAATGCCGAATCGTTGACGCACTCCTCTATCAAGGTGTAACCCTGCTGCGCACCCAGATACGCCAACGCCGCGTGAGCCATGTTGCCGCTGTAGAGCTTGCGGGCGTTTTCACCCCTGATATTCTTCAGCGCCCGCATCCCTTCCACCGGCGGAAGCTTGCCCTTGAATGCCTCTCCATCCACCGGCATGTCATCATTGCCGCCCGACACCAAAGCAAGGGGCTCACCGTCCAGGACATCGGCTGACGGATCTACTACGCCGCAAAGAACCAGCACCTGAACGATCCCAATCTGGTCGTCCAAGTAGGTCTGCCCCTCCACAGGCATGGCCAGTCGCACCGCATCGCGAAAGAGCGGCACAGCCTCAATCAGGTTAACGCACATCAGGATGTTCAACGGATCCCGGGGACGTTCCGTCTGCCGTTGGAGCAATGCCGGTGCAAGCTGTTGCGCAATCTTATCGAACGAACGAGGATAGGCCGATACGGCAACCAGATCAGCCGCGCACATCACTCGGGCCACTGCCTGCTCATCGTCAGCCCAAACCGCTTGATAACCGTCAATCGTCGCAACTTCCTGCCGGTCAGTGTCCTTACCCCGGTAGACCCGATAACGCCCAGCTTGGTTCAGATGATCAGCAAGTTCAGCGGTCTTGGCGACAAGGTCGATGTGCCAACCGGCTCGGTGAAACAGGAACGCGACATAGCCCCTGCCAATCTTTCCAGCTCCCCAGATCACGATACGCTTCTGATTCATCTTGCACGTCCTTTTGCTGCTTTTGGATCCCGGATGCCCCATACCAGGAACGGCGCGACACATGCACACACCAGACACAGAGCGAACAGCGCTTCCAGACCCCACACTTGTACCACACCGCCTGCGCCGATCATCGCTAGAGCAACCACACCCACCACGGTGTTAGCCAGACCCGAGTAGACTGGTCTCTGCCCGGCCGGAGCGAGGTCCATGACAAACGTCATGCGAAAGATCATGGTCGCGCTCTGGATAATGCCCTGCAACACGAATACCATCGTAAACACCGTGTACGAAATGCTCTGGCCCAGACCAAGAGGGACCAGTAGGATAACAATTGTCAACAGGCTGGTCAGCAGCATGACCATGCGATTCCCCCTGCGATCACACAACCTGCCCCACAGCAACGTTGATGCCACTGCCGATGCGGTCAACGCGCTCAGGTAGGTACTGACCATTGCCGTGGGAGCTCCCAAGCGGGTGCGGGCATAGACAGCATAAAAAGGAACTGCGGCCCACGTGAGCTGCAGCGCCACCCGCGCAGCCAGGAAACGGACAAAGTTGGGGTCTCTCCACACCGCGGCTACTGCAGCCGCATCTACCAACCCCCTACCAGTCGTGGGTGGTTCCTCTGCCTCCTTCACCTGCGAGAAACAGAGAAACGCCCCAACCAATGGGACCAGTGCGAGGGCAAAGACGACGCCAAAGTTATAGGGGAAAGCCAGCCCACGGCGCTCATCCAGGACGTAGCGAGTGGCGACCCCAACCACAATGCCTGCCACTCCTCCGCCAAAGTCGCGCCAACTGGCAAATGCGCCGCGTCGATCAGCCGGGATGGACTTGGCCACAATGTCAGACCACGCTGGAGTGTTGGCGCCCGCCAGCAGACACTTGGCGCCATACACCGCAAGGAACGACGTCAACAGGAGGGTTGGATTGCCCGGTCCTATCATAAAAGGTAGTGCTGCGGCCACCGCCCAGCAAGTCGCGCGTCCCACGACCGTGAGGCGGTACATGCGCATCTTGTGTGGCATTCTCTGGGTAATGCCTGCCACGAGTAGTTGAGGGAGCATCCAACCCGCGTCATGTATGGGTTGCAGCAAGCCCACAACCAGGGGAGAATCCGTGAGTGAGCCGACGAACCAAGTTAGAACGACAGGGACATCGGTCAACACCATCCATAGCCTGAAGAGCATCCCGTCGATGACGCCCAGCACAAAGTTGCGCTCCTGCTGCTCAGGCGTCAAGGACGACCTTGTCAAGGCATTCAGTGTTGCCGGCATCAGGCCTCCTGAGACAGCTGAGCGCTGAGACTGCTCATGACGTTGCTCCATTCGCACCATCGCACTTTGCACGCCGCACTCTTGGGTCCCAGATCCTGACTACCAAGAACGGGGCCACGACTGAAACAGCCAGGCACAGAGCGAAGAGGGACTCGGCTCCCCATTTCTGAACGACCCATCCCGCTCCCATGGACAAGATACTTACGAGCCCAGCCGCCGTGTTGACAACTCCGGCATACACAACCCGGGCGGTTGGTGGGGCCAAGTCCATCACAAACGTCATACGCACGAGCATCGTGCCTGCCTGCACTACCCCTACCAGGAAAAACTGGACCGTAAACGCCGCATAACTCACACGGGGACCCAGGGCCAGGGGCCACGCGGTCATTAGGACCGTCAGGATGGCCACCCACAGCATGACGAGGCGGTTGCCATGCCGATCGCACAATCTGCCCCAGAGCACTGAGGATGCCATGGTGGCGACAGTCATCACCGCCGTGTACACGCCAACCATGGCCGTGGGGGCGCCCAGTCGCGTCTTGGCGTACAGGGTGTAGAAAGGCACTGCAGCCAGTGTGGCCTGCAGCGCCAGCCGAGCCAAAATGTACCAGACATAGTTGCGATCGCGAAGCACATCCATCGGCTTCACCACACCAGGATGCGACGAGCCGGCCCTTTGGGTCGGCTGTGCCGGCACCTCGACCATGTTCGAGAACACCAGGTATGCTGCCAGGAGGGGCACACCGGCAACCGCAAAGAGCACCCCAAAGTTGTACGGAAAGCGCAAGCCGCTTCTCTCGTCGAGGATGAACCGCGCTGCTACGCTGGCGCCGATGCCCAGCACCCCGCCTATCACGTCGCGAGCGCTAGCCCAGGCACCGCGCCGATCACCCGGAATGCCGCCCGCGACGATGTCCATCCAGGCTGGGATGCTCATCCCCATTGCAACCATTTTGATCGAGTACAACGTGAGGAAGGCCACCAGGAGCACGGTTGGGTTACCAGAACCCAGCACAAAGACCGCCACCGTCGCAAGAATCCAGGAGACAGCACGCATGGCAGCGGTGATGCGGTACATCCGCATCTTGCGTGGCATCCTTTGAGTAACATCAGATACCAATAGCTGAGGCACGAGGGCGCCGATATCACGGATGGGTGTAGCCAACCCGGCAATGATGGGCGATGAGGTCAGCTGGCTCAGAAACCAGGTGAGCACAATCGTCGGATCGGTGAGCACAAACCATATCCGCCACAAAGCACCGTCGCCAACGCCCAATACAAAATTCCGCCGCGATTCCTGAGACGTCAATCCCCGGACAGCCACGAATTCACCCACCTGCGTTTGATAGAGTCCACTACGGCGCTCCAAGTGGTGTCGCCGGACTTGCCTCCGGCTCCACGCTGGTCTGAGGCTCGCGGAGGCGCATCACCAGAACTGGCGCGAGAATCGCCGACGCGGCGCACCCACCAAAGAGGGCTTCCAAACCCCATCTCTGCGCGACAAACCCAGCTCCCGCCAGAAGTAGGCTGCTAAAGCCCAGCAACGTGTTGGTGAGTCCTATGTACATGACCCGCTTATCGAGCGGAGCCAGGTCCAGTATAAGGGTCAACGAAAAGATATCCGTTCCGCTGATCACAATGCCCTGCAGAACAAAAACCGCCGTGAACCAGGCATAGGACCAGCGACCAACCAGGAGCAGAGGAGCCACAGTCAAAGGAATGCTCAGAATGCTGACCAGCACCATGACCAACTTGCCGCCCAAGCGATCCCTAAGCTTGCCCCAGAACATGGTGGAGCCGACTAGGGCCGCCCGCAGCGCTGCCAAATAGACTCCCACCATCCAGACTGGTGCGTTCAGCCGATCCCTGGCAAACACCGTGTAGAATGGACGAGCGCACAGGGCCACCAAGAGCACCACTCGGGCGATCACAAAAATCACCAGGTTCGGGTCCTCACGCAGCACGCGAAGAGAGGACCGTGGCCCGACCATCGGGTTACCCTCGACCTCAGCCACAGACTGCTCGGGCTCGTCCATGCGAGTAAACGCATACATGGCCGCGGCGATGCAAGGCAGGCCCAGGGCAAAAAGCCACCCAAAGTTGACGGGAAAGGTCCAGCCACGCCGTTCATCCAGGACGAACCGCACGACGACCGCACCCACTATGGCCAGCAGGCCTCCGGTCAACCCGCGCCAGGCGAAAAAGCTCCCTCGCTGCCGTGCGGGAATCGCCTTCCCGATGACTTCCATGAACGATGGACCAGCAATGCCCGCCACCGTACAAAAGACGGCGTAGAGCAGCAGGAAGGCGCCGAGGAGCACCGTTTCACTTCGCTTTCCCCACAAAAGCACGAGCAGCGAAAGAGCTGCCCAAACGCCCAGGCGCGCCACGGCAGTGCGGCCGTACCAGACAACCTTTCGAGGCAATCGCTGAATGCTGCGAGAAACCAGGAGCTGTGGCAGAAACCATCCCACATCGGTGATGGGAAACAAGAGGCCTACGATCACCGACGAGGTGGTTAGCTGTCCCACGAACCAAGTCAATACCAGTGACGGATCGGCGATGGCATCAAAAAAACCAAACAGAGCGCTGTTCACCACGCCGTACCGGAAGTTGCGCCGGACGGCAGCGGGACTCAGCGCCTGCACATTGACTAGCGGCTGCTCAGACACGGACGCACAAGCCTAATCTTGGGCAGTTGACATGCACGATGGCCAGATCTCCC
>DDYO01000252.1 GCA_002348045.1 Anaerolineales bacterium UBA2232 | reverse complement strand
GGGTGATGGGGTCGATGGCGATCTTCTGCTTCCCCGCGCCGGGAGGCGTGGGTGTCGGCGATGGGGCAGATCCCTTCCCGACCATGGGTAGGTAGATCTCAGGCATTGTCATGCTCCTTTTTGTCCAACAGTATGATGTGCTATCCGTCCAGCAGTATGCCGACCTCTAAACAGCGCTCTCCGGACCTACATGGTCCGGCTCGAAAGGCGCTGTGATTCGGCAGGTCCAGGCCNNTCGTGGAAGAGTTTGCTGCGGCGGGGCTCGGTGGGCACCAGTCGGTCGGCTCCCTAAGCATTGCGACAGGTCCATGCCCTTGGTCAAGGCCAGACGCCGCATCAGTCGTCACTCTCGCCCACGTAGAAGGGCGTCATAGTATCCCAGAAGTGGGGGTTGGTGCATCCGACGCAGTTGTGCCCTGCCCCAATGGGCCAACTCGTGCCATCGTTCCATTTGACGTTATAGCAGTTGCTATGGGTTTCCGGACCGCGGCACCCCATTCGCTCAAGGCACCAGCCCTTGCGGTGACCTTCATCACCCCAGGCACGGACGAACAGGCCATCCTCATTGAACGGCTTGCGCTCGCAGTGATCATGTATCTCGCGGCTGTATGCAAAGGTTGGTCTGTGCATACCATCGGTCGCCGGGAGGGTGCCGTAGGTCAGGAAATGGACCAGGACCGCCGCGATGTTGACCGCGTTGGCTGGGCAGCCAGGCAGATTGATGAGGTTTCTGAGGCCCGGCATTGCGCCGCCGACGCCCACGGCGCCGGTCGGGTTGGGCACGGCAGCGGCGAGGCCGCCGTCAAAGGCGCATGAGCCAGCGGCGATAACGGCAAGTGCGCTGCCTGCTACCTCCTGAAGAATGCTGAGCGCAGTGCGCCCCTGGATCGTGCAGTACACGCCACCATTCGCCATGGGTATGGATCCCTCGACGATGGCGATGTACTGTCCTGGATGGGCCTGGACGACGTCGCTCAGGGAGAGCTCAGCGCCGTAGCCGGCAGGGGTCATCAGCGTCTCGTGGTAGTCCAGCGAGATCCGGTCAAGGAGGAACTCGTCAATCGTGGGTTGTGATGTGCGGAGGAAAGACTCGGTGTCGCCTGTGCAGCCCTGGAACTCAAGCCAGACCACTGGCGGACGAGGGCTGGCAGCCAGGGCTTTGGCAATGCGCATAATGCCGTTGCCCGGTAGTGCCAGCGTTGCCGCCATGAGACCGCAGAATTTCAGGAAGTCACGGCGGTTGACACCGCGTTGCTCCAGGCGGTCAGCAAAGCGCGACGATACTACCTGAATTGACTCGGGTTTCATAAAGGTGCCTCCTACAGTATTAGTGTGCGCCAGCCGGTCCACTGCCAACGGTATTTGGGAACCGACCCCGCATATAATAGCATACAGAGAACTAACCACAAGTCAACTAGAACAGCTATATGTGTATAGTTCCGGTTTCACGCTGGTCAAGAGCTCCTGGCCGGGCTGGTTGACCGCACTAGGTGAGCCGCTATACTCCTCTTTGGTCAGGGCAGAGCGAGCCCTAGAGCACGACAAGCCTGGCGGGTCGGAGCACGCCCGCATGAGCACCTTCGGGGAGCGAGCGATGATGGGTGGATCTCACCGTGTTTTGGCAGCGTTGTGCGTTCTCGTGTCAGCGGCGCTTCCTCTGGTGGGCTGTGCCACAAGCGAGGCGGGTAATGGGCCATCGGCTGGTTCCGGCTTGATGCCCGTTCTGTCCGCTGTGAGTCTGGTTGCGGGCGAGCGTCTGCGGGTGGTGGCGACAACCAGCATCGTCGCTGATGTGGTACGTAACATCGGCGGCGACGCAGTCAAGCTCACGCTGCTCATGCCGTTGGGCGCCGATCCGCACGCGTTTGAGCCGACGCCTCAGGACGCTGCGGTCATCAGCCAGGCCCACGTGGTCTTCATCAACGGCGTGGGGCTTGAGGCTTTTCTGGATAGGCTGTTGACCAATGCCGGCGGTGACGTGCCGGTCGTGTCCGTGTCCGATGGGATAGCGTTGTTGGCGTTTGTGGGTGACCATGCGGACGACGAAGCGGAAGCGGATGAGCACCGCGACGGGGAGGATGACCCACACACGTGGTTCGATCCCAACAACGTCAAGGTGTGGGTCGGGAACATCGAGAGTGCCTTGAGTGCGCTCGATCCTGACCACGCTACCGTCTATCGAGAGAACGCGAGGGCATATCTGGCGGAGCTCGTTGCGCTGGATGCCTGGATCCGCGAGGCGGTGGCGGCGATCCCGCAAGATCGGCGCGGACTGGTGACCGACCATTCGGTGCTCACCTATTTTGCTCATGCCTATGGCTTCGAGCAGGTGGGCGCGGTTACAGCCGGGAGCAGCACGCTGTCACAGCCATCGGCGCGGGAGATGGCGGCGCTGCAGGAGGCGATCGTCGAGCACGGAGTCCGAGCGATCTTCGTGAGCACGACCGCCAATCCCCGTATGGCCGAGCAGTTGGCGCGTGACACGGGCATTCAGGTTGTGCCCTTGTACACGGGCTCGCTTAGCGATGCCTCCGGACCCGCGCGCACATATCTTTCGTTCATGCGGTATGATGTGGGCCAGATTGTCGAAGCGTTGCGCTGAGTCCTGATGACGGGGGCGTTATGCTGATCAAGTTTGGTGTCTTCGAGCCTGCGGCGCACGCCGCGGGCGCATCAATTCTGGAGGTCTCGGATCTGACGGTCGGCTACAACGGCACGACCGCGCTGGACCACGTCACATTCCATCTCCACGCCGGAGAGCGGGTCGCAGTGGTAGGCCCCAATGGTGCGGGCAAGACCA
>DDYO01000109.1 GCA_002348045.1 Anaerolineales bacterium UBA2232 | reverse complement strand
CTTGGTGGCGGGAAGCAGGCGAGCACCGAGCCCACCAACCGGGATCACAGCCTTGATAATCGGTTCCACAATGCTCATGCTCCTCCTGACCGGGTTCGAAACCCTCTGCAGCCATTGTAACGGCACAACATGGCAGCCGCAAATAGGTCAATCATTGGGTTCGTTCCCTGGGAACCACACGATAGGCAGGAACACCCGGGCCCTGGGCGTCGGCGAACGGGTGGGGGTGCGGGTCCGGGTCGGCGTCCGGGTTATTGTCGCAGTGGCGGTGGGGGTGCCGGTGCGCGATGGGGTGGCGGTGATGGTGGGAGTCGCTGTCGACGTGGGCGTTTGGATTGGGGTGGGGGTGGGCGTGGCGTTGGCGAGCACGGTCGCAACCGCGGCAGCCACGTTCAACTTGCCATAACCCCAGCTTGAGTTAGGGACGACGCCGGTGAACGAATCACGGCGCCCAGTTGCATGGAGAAGATCGCGTATCTGCCTGGGCGTAAGGTCCGGATCGGCCTGCAGGAGCAGAGCGGCGGCCCCCGCGACGTGCGGCGCTGCAGCACTGGTGCCGCTGAACCAGGAGTACTGACCAATCCGACCTCCCGATAGATCCTTGGGACTGGCGGCAACGATGTCATAGCCTCCAGGGGCAGCGATGTCAATGACGGCCTGGCCGTCCAGTCGGGGTCCCTGACCGCTGAAGGCGGAGAGGCCGCCGACCAGTCCCCCTTCGCGACCCCGGGTGTTGTAGGAGGCCACGGCAAGGGCGCTGTCGGCGGTGGCCGGAGAGGTCACGGAATACATGGCATCGGTCACGGCAGGGTCAAAGCCTACACCAAGCTCCCAGTCGCCGATGCTGTCAAAGACGTAGGCATGGGTGCTGAGCCAATTGAATCCCTGGCTGACGAGGCCCAGGACCCAACGCCCCTCGCGGACAGGTCCTCCCTGGTCTCGATCCAGGTAAATATCGAGGCGTGATGTGCCCCTGGACGAGAAGTCCTTCTGGACTGCAACATAGTGTCCATCCAGGAGAATGGCGCCCTCGGCGGGAAGGAGGGCGCTGGCGCCACCCGGCGAGGTCAGACGTGCGCTGATGGCATTGAGACTGCCGCGCCACAGGATGCTGATCCAGGTCCTTTCGATGGCCAGGCCAAAGGGCACGTGCCAGGGCAGGTCAGCGCTGCCCTGCATGGGCAGTACAACATGGGCGTGTTTAGCAGAACTGGCGAGGTTGCCTGCGGGGACAACCTGTACTATGCCCTGTTCGGCGTAATAGTCCAGCATTTGCTCGAGGTTGGAGGACCCGTCCAGGAACTCCTGGACATAGCTACCAAACTCGTAGAGCATTACCTGGGCGCCATGCTCAGCCGCCCATGGGATGTAGTCGGTGTACGGGTTCCCCATCCGATCAGCTACGAGGATGGTCATCTCGGGAGCGACCCCAACCCAGCGGTGGAAGCCAGGATGGGCCGCTGCCAGGATGCTGGCGGCCGCCGTGCCGTGACCCAACAGCTGGCCGTCGCCCGGTGACAGGCTCAAGTCCACGCCTCGTACGTACTCGCGGCCTTCGGGACCCAGGATGCGGGCGATCTTGCTGGTGCCCAGCGCCAGCAGCACCTCGCCGGGGTCCAGAGCTCCGTTGGCATTCTCGTCCTTCACCACAAAGAGACGCTCGCCAAAGCTAGGGCTGGCCTCGCCAAAGCCGGACGCTGGGCCAGCGTCCCGCAAGCCGTTGCGATTGGCATCATTGTAGAGCCAGTCGCTGCTGGCGCTGAACTCGATGGGTGACAGCCCCGGAATGGAGGGCTCACCCAGTCGCGCCGTGCTGTGAAGGATGCCCAGGGTTTCAGTGGTGGCGGGCAGCCCATCCCCGTCGAGGTCCACGGCGTCCAAGCCTGGATTGAACACACCATTGAGGTTGGTGTCGATCCAGGAGTACCTGCCGCCATCGGGGCGCCAAAAGTCCGGGTGGTAGACGTCGATGCCGGTGTCAAAGCTGGCCACGGTAACGCCCCTGCCGGTAATGGGCAGGCTGACGCCGTCCGTCCACGTCCAGACGGTGTCGGCGCGCACTTCGGGGACGCTCACGTCCAGGGTCGACAGTACGGCGGGTTTCCAGACGGAGTCCACCCTCTCGACCCCGGGCCAAGAGGCGAGGGAGTCCAGAGCATCCCAGGGCGCGCTGGCCGCGGAAATGCGCCCCATGCGCACCACCTGCCCATCGACGCGCTGGAACCGCACGCCGAGGCTGGATTCCAACGAGTCAAGGCTGGCCGCCTGCACGCCGGCGCTCCAGCGAATAGTGATGGGCACTTCAGGGGAAGCCACGAGTGCCTGAGCGCCAACCGAACTATGGCTGCGAGCGCGCAGGTCCTGGAGCAGGCGGAGGGTGCTGTCCAGGACGAATGTTTGTGGAGCTAGCGGTTGTTCTGGGAAGACGTCAAAGGGTACGGATGCCGTCGAGGGCGGCACGGCAGCGATGAGGACAAGGAGGGCTACCATGGAGGAGCGGAGAGTAACCTGGACGGCTCTGGTCAGTCGGTGCGACATGGGTCGATTTCCCTACGGCACCGGAGCGACCTGGACCAGGGACCGAGGGTCAGCCAGCGAGATCGCGCCGTTGGGTACGTATAGCCATCCGGAGAAGCGGTCCTTGCGGTAGGCTTGGAAGGTGGGCCGATAGTAGAGCACGATGCCCGGTCGCTCCTTGATCCACAGGGCCTGGAGGTCCCACACCAGTCGCCGGCGCGCCTCCTGGTCAATCGTAGCGGCCTGCTGCCGGAAGAGCTCGTCATAACCCGGGCTGGAGAAGCCGCCGAGGTTGGTGCCTCCGGAAATCGCTTCCGAGGTCCATGGCGAGAAATGGCTGGTGGGGTCAGGACCGCCTTCCCAGTCGACCAGAATCAGATCGTAGTCGCACCCGGGGCAGCCGGCTTCAGACAGCGTGTGGACAGAGAGGCTCTCCACGGTCAGGCGGATGCCGACCTGACGAAACCACTCGACCAACAGGTCCGCTTCTCGACCCGCAATGTCGGGATCCGCTGGCAGGGCGAGGCGCAGGTGCAGCGGCTGGCGGCTGACCGGAACCTCGCGGAATCCATCGCCATCGGTGTCACGGTATCCGGCTGTCTCCAAAGCCTGCCTGGCCAGGGTGAGGTTGAAGGGAGCGTCGGAGATAGACGGATCAAACCAAGCGGTCAGGGAGGGGGGCACGACGCTGCGGCCTGGACTCGCGGAGCCGCTCAGAGCCAGATCAATCCACTGTTGGCGGTCCACGGCATGGGCGATGGCCTGGCGGACCCGGAGGTCAGCCAGCGCCGACTGGCCCGGCGTGGTGGGCGAAGCGGACAGGTTAAAGACCAACGTGCGGGAGTGCAGGCCGGCGCCGGAGACGATCTGGACCGTGGGCTCGGCGGTGAGGCGAGGCAGCTCCCCATAGCTCACATGGGTGATCAGCTCCACCTCGCCGTCGACGAGGGCCTGGGAAAGGCTCTGGGGGTCAGTGTAGGTCAGGAACTCTACTGTCCCGACTACGGGCGAGCCCAAGCGGTAGGTTGGGTTGGCCCTGAGGATGACCCGCTGCGGGGTGCTGGAGGGATCCAGGCGAAACGGCCCGCTGCCGACCAGCAGCGCGGGGTCAAGGCTCACGCCGGTATTGACAGCGACACCCTGCCATATGCGGTGGGGCACGATCGGGAGCCAGAAGAGGTAGGGCTCAATGGCGGCGACCGGTTCCGACATGGTCAAGAGGATGTTCGAAGCGTCCTCCCGTTCTACTTGCTGAAGGTCGGCAGGCCCGCTCAAGCGACGGAATTTGGGGTGACCACGAAAGAGCTGCAGCGAAAAGGCCACATCCTCGAGGGTCAAGGGCAAGCCGTCGTGAGCCAGCACCGGCTCGTTCAACTCGATGCGCCAGGTGGTACCGTCGTCAGTGGTTTCCCAAGCACGGGCCAGCGAGGGAGCAAAGGTGTTGTCCAGCACACGATAGATCAGGGAGTCGTAGAGCAGCTGGGTGAGAGTATCCTCTGAGCCGGGATGAAGCGCGAACGGATTGAGGCTGGGAGCGGCAAGCCAGCCGATGCGCAGTACAGAGGCAGACAGAGTAGGGCTGGGATCCGGCGCCGGGCTGTTGGTGGGCATGGGTGAGGGAAGCAGGACGGCAGTCGGCGTGGGCGACGCGGCAGTTGGCGTAGAACGCCACGATTGGCACGATGACAGGACCGTCGCCAGCAAGGCGATGACGACGATGAACCAGTTGCCGCGACCGGTCGAGACCGCAGGGCGGTTGCCGTTCAAGGGGCTGCCTCCATTCAAGTCGGGTCCCAAGTGCTCAAGTGGATTCTACACTGGAGGGAAGTCTGGTCAAGTGGGCCAGGAGTGTGGGCGTTGGGCCAGGTTCACCGTGCAGATCGGGCCGGGCCCCGGCAGGTAACCGCCTGGGCTCTGTCTGCGGTCGAATGGGAGCTGCCATCCGCCGCACTAGGGTTGGATTTGGGCTACCGATGGCAGGACATGGTGCGGCAGGTATGGGAAGCGACTCACCTGCTCCTCACGGGTCACGCCGCTCAGGACCAAGATCGTCTCCATGCCGCTTTCAATACCGGAGACCATGTCGGTGTCCATTCGGTCGCCTACCATGATGGCGTTCTCAGAGTGCTCCTGAAGGTAGCGGAGGGCGTTGCGCATCATCAAGGGGTTGGGTTTGCCGACAAAATAGGGCTTGATGCCGGTCGCCTTTTCGATGAGAGCGGCCATGGCGCCACAGGCTGGCACGATCCCTCCCTCACCCGGGCCGTTGACATCGGGGTTGGTGGCGATGAAGCGCGCGCCCGCTGATACCAGGCGGACGGCGTGCTTGATACGATCATAGCTGTAGGCATTGGTCTCTCCGAGGACCACGTAATCGGGAGTATGGTCGGTAAGGATGTAACCGATGTCGTGGAGGGCGCTGGTGAGGCCGCTTTCGCCGATGGCAAATGCCGTGCCCGCCGGTCTCTGGGAGTTCAGGAACTGGGCCGTCGCCAGAGCGGAGGTAAAGAATAGGCCCACGGGGATGGTCAATCCCAGGACTTGGAGCCTGTGCTGGAGGTCGGCAGGGGTGCACATGGAGTTGTTGGTCAGGATAAGGAACTTGCTGCCCCGCTCCCGCAGCCGCTGAATGAAATCGGACGCTCCGGGAATGAGCTGATT
>DDYO01000167.1 GCA_002348045.1 Anaerolineales bacterium UBA2232 | reverse complement strand
GTAACTTCTCAATAAATGGGGGTAAATCAGGCAGCCGACCATGAAGCACCGAGTTCCAATTCGCGAGCAAGAGCCTCGATCAGGCTCGCCAACGAAGGGATCTCGTTTGCCTTGGAAACACGATCATGGATGTACTGATGGAAGCTGATATCCAACTTCTTGGCCGTAGCAGCCAAGCTCATGAAGGTGTCCCAAGCTTTGACACCGTCTTTGGTGCGCGGACCAAAACTGATGTCACGTTTTCGCACTCGCTGGCGCGCTTCCAACTCAGCTGGGTTGTTGTGCAAGGGTATCTCTGGATGCTTCAGCACCATCAGCAGAGATTCTTTGTTGGCTTTGGTCTTGGCAATCCGAGAGTCCAGAGCCGCAAAGCCGGTGCTGGTCGAAAACAGCTTGTCGAACTGCTCTTCCAGCCGGGCACTTTCCTCTTCGGTTGGTTGCTGTTGATAGGCCAACAACTCGTCGTAGAAATCCCAGAACTGCTTGCGAAAATCCTCCAGCAGTTTCAGATGGGGGACGAGAACCGGCATCAGCTTCTTATAATGCCGTCCCTCATGCACCCAACACAGAGCAAGCTCTTCGGCGATCCAGTTGAATTGCGGGGCATCGTCGCAGAGCAACAAACGGACGATGGGCAAATCCTCTTCGGCGTGATACGCGGCCACAGCCGCCACGCTCAGAATCGCCTGGCGCTGCTGATCACTCAACTTCGGCCAATTGGTGTCCAGCCGCTCCACGAAAGTCTGTTCATCCCAGTCCTGTTCACTGCGTTCGGTCACCAACCAGTTGCGTGTGGCTTTCGACAATGGCGTGGACTCCAGATAACCCAGCGCCTCATCGTTCAGCCGGAAGCGACGTTCTCGCCCGTTGCGCAGTACATCCAACACGCTCAAGCGGTCCTTTTTCGGCGTCGTGGTGTAGATGGTGTACAACGGGTTGCACACGATGTTGCAGTGCTGATTCTGGCCGTCCACGCGCGTGCCGGTTTGATCCGTGTGCTGCCAGGGGCTGCTCCCCAAGCCTGCTTCGCAGACCTCTTCCTTCTCCGTGTGAAACAGCTCCTGGTCTTTGATCAACTGGTTAGACAGTTGGCCCGGCGAGATCTGAACGCCGATATTCTCGTACAAGTCGAGGATCTTGGGCTCGCTCATCCCGCTCCCGTAGTACAAGGTCAAGGTCAACGCTTTGAGCCCTGGCCCAAATTGCCCTTGATACCCCAACGGCAGTTCAGCCAAATAGGTCTTGCCTGTCGAATCGGCCCAGTACTTCTCTTTCCGGAAGCGGACATTGTCAGCGCGAAAGACAACGTCCTGAACCACCACATCCTCGTAGCCCTTGAATTCGGCATCTTCCGGCAGGATGGCTTTGTCTACTTCCAACGTCTGTTCACGATGAATCTCGATGCTTGCTTTCTTGGCCCGTTTTTGGCGTGGCTTGGGCCTGCGGCGTTCCTGCTCCGACGAATAGTTGGACGGTGCTGGCTTGGGTTTGTTGCCCTTGATCTTGGGCTTGCCCTGCTCCCCTTTCAACCGATTGTTCTCGTCCCGCAAGCGCTGAATCTCGATCTGTGCGTTCCGCAAATCGGCGCTCACAGTCTCGATCAGGTTCATCAGCCGGACAATCAGTTCCCGAGCATTTTCATCTTGGATGTTGCTCAGGTCTATCGGGTTCAGCTCATCCAACATAGTTGCGCCATTTTACTCATCTTTGCCAGAATGGCAAATGTGAGACTCGCCAAAGCTTTCTCGGGGTTTACCCCGGATTATTGAGAAGATACGAAAAGTCATTCACTATGTAGGCTGTATTGGGCTGCCAGGTGATAGACGGCAGATCGATGTCGCCGCCATACTCCAGCGGTACATTCTCCGCACTGCGGAGAGCGTCCAGTGCGAGCCGGATAGCAGTCGCTCGCTTACCAACGTGGGCTTGGCCTAACAGGAAAACGACATGGCGATTTAGCAGCTTTGGATAGCACTGAGTGCTATAGGCCAGTGGCTGCTGGTACACATACTCTATGCGGCGCTTGTCTTCGGCACTGAGAGGGTATGCCTTATTGGAGTGGGCGGGCGTGTCCGCCACCCTTCCCGCTGCCTCGCGACCAACCTGGAAGACAAAGTCGCCGCCGACATGAACATCCCTCTCCACAAGCATCCCGCGCTGGGAGCCAGTGACAAACTGGCGCAAGACTGAGAGGAAATCCCAGGCCTCGGACGTCGTCTGCCGGAGGCTCTGAGGGGAAGTCAGTTCTGCGATCTCGTCCGCTTCGCGACCCTTTTTGCCTTGATCCTTATCGCTGTGCTCTGAGGACTGAGCTTGATCCTCATCGGGCTTGACGGGGCTATCTTCCCGTGCAGGCTGGCTCGCCGCCTCCGCTGGGGTCTCTTGGACTGCTTTCGCAGAGGGTTCGTCCTTCTCCTTGGGAGGACTAGGCGTCTCCCGATCTTTGGTAGCCTGGGTCGGCGTGTTTGGCTGCTGCTCAGATGGGCTGATCTCTGCGCCGTCAATGTCAGGCTTGGTCATGCTCCTACTCCTCATATACGCCAGTCGATAGCTCGACGTAGTCGACTGCCAGCAGGATCTACGTCTCCGCTCGAAAGCTCTCAAAACGCTTCATATCTTTGACCGTGACCGAGGGGTGGATCCCCACCATGGCCGCCTCAAAGTCAGCCCACACCACATCCCACTCCACGCCCACTTCCACCGTCTCCACGAACGGAATCGCGCACGCTTTGCGGCAGATGTTGACAATGTCCGCGCCACTGTAGCCTTCCAGGCGTTCGGCCAGGGAGTCCAAGTTTACGTCTGCGCCCAGGGGCCGGCCTTCCAGGTTCAGGGCCAGGATGCGCCTCCGGGCGGCAAGATCAGGCAGCGGCACATAGATCTTTTCGTCGAACCGGTCCGGACGTATAACCGCAGGTTCCAGGGCTCAGGACTCATCGATGGCGCCGATGACCAGGAGCGCGCTGTCATCCTCGTGCCGGTCAAAGCCCTCCAATTCGGTCAGGAACTGCGGAATCACTCGCTTCATCACCGTCGAGCTGCTGCCGCGACGCTTGGGCACCAGGCATTCGACCTCATCGACAAAATTGGCGCTACAAGGTTAGCCACGGTCCAGAGCAAAGAGGCAGGCCACGTTCTGCTCTGCCTCGCCCACCCATTTGTTCATGATCTCCGAGGGTTTGACGCTGAAAAAGCGGCATTCACTCGCTTGGTCATCGGCTCACTAGCCCTTTTCTGACACCGGGTCACGCTGTGACGTGACGGGTTTGTGGGGGAAAGCGGGGGGCAAAGCAGCCTCACTGTCGTCCACGCGGAGAGTGCTGAGCGATCAAAGGTGCTGACAACTTGAGTCACAGCACCGGCTTTCCCCCACAGGCAAAACGCAAGCTACCTCGTCACGGTAACCATTTTACCCCCGGTTGCCTTTCTTGTCAAGGTTTCGTATTCCCTTATGTAAAATGTTACTGAGATGGTATCATTTCCTCAAAAGAAATTATTGCCGAGAGAGCGCTGTCCATCAACGAGAGATTGACGATTGACAAGCGACCAAGTATCTCCGAAAGAGCCAAGAGCGCTATCTGCAAGACGAACGCAGAGAGCAGGGACAGCTATGGTGCGATTTGCATCCCTGCAGGAATTCTCACCGACCTCTTACCCAACCGAAACGCCGCCCGCCTTGCGACGCCGCAGGCTGTGTGCTATACTCGGGTAGGACTCATGTGGTGTGCTGCCTGGGCTCCGCACCCTACTGGGGAGAGCTTCGTTGGGCCACCACAGACCAGAGACCCAGGCCCTTTCCGGATTGGGGGGGGAGACAGGAATTCCATTGAGGGGTGCCGCCATGCCGAACCGCCAGTATGAAGCGCATCGTTTTCTGCTCAAGGATACGATCCGGCAGCAGATCGACTTTTCCCGCACCGATCAGAGCCGGGGCGTGCCACCGCCGCCCTTGCAGGCTCCCTGCCCGCCGGACGCCACCCGCATCGACCTTCCTGACGGGCAGGAGGCCCTGGCCCGGCTGGGCCGCATGCCGGTGGGCGAGGCGATTGCCCGCCGGGGAAGTGTGCGCCAGTACGACGAGGCGCCGCTGACGCTGGAGGAATTGGCTGCCCTGCTGTGGGCCACGCAGGGGGTGCGTCGGATGTTGAGCCCGATCAGTGCGCTGCGCCCAGTGCCTTCGGCGGGGGCGCGGTACTCCTTTGAGACCTATCTGGCGGTCAGCCGCGTCGACCCGCTGCCCGCCGGATTGTACCGCTACCTGCCTTTTGACGGCCAATTGGCGCAACTGAGCCTCGACCCGCAGATCGGGCTCTGGGCGGCAGTTGCCTGTTTAGGCCAGCGGTTTGTCTCGCAGGCTGCAGTGACCTTTTTCTAAACGACGATCCCGGCGCGCATGGAATGGCGGTACGATCGGGCCGCGCACAAGGTGATCGCCCTCGATGCCGGTCACGTCTGCCAAAACCTCTATCTGGCCTGCGAGAGCCTGGGCCTGG
>DDYO01000053.1 GCA_002348045.1 Anaerolineales bacterium UBA2232 | reverse complement strand
TCCGAAGGCATCACCACGGTGACCAACAGGACGATGGCGACAATCAGGGCAATGACGGTGGAGCGCAGCAACTGCTGACTGCTCGGCAGTTCGTTGAGGCTTGGGGCTTTGCTATTGAACATATGGAAATTCCTTACTGAGAGACGATCAGGNNAGGCCGGTGAGCTGGTAACCCATCAGCAGGAAACCGGCGCTCATCATGGCAACGTTGGCGGTATAGGCATGGCGCCAGAAGCTGGCGGTACGCCGCCAGTAGCCCATCAGAATGAGGATGGTGCCGAGGGCCAGCAGTTGACCGATCTCGACGCCGACATTGAAGGCGATCAGGTTGGCGATCAGGCCATCCGGCGAGATTTCGAACTCCTGAATCTTGGTCGCCAGGCCGAAGCCATGCAGCAGGCCGAATATCAGCGTGGCCGCACGGGTATCGGGCTGATAGCCAAACCAGCGCTGAAAGGCACCCAGGTTATCCAGTGCCTTGTACACCACCGAAAAGCCGATGATGGCGTCGATCACGTAGGGGCTGATGCTGATGCTGCTTAGCACTCCGAACAGCAAAGTGATCGAGTGGCCGACCGCGAACAGCGTGACATACAGCCCCACGTCCTTCAGGCGGTAGAGGAAGAAGATCACCCCGAAGAGGAACAGCAGGTGATCGTAGCCGGTGATCATGTGCTTGGCGCCCATGTACACGAACGGCACCAGCAACACCCCTGTGCTTTCCTGGATGAAGCCTTTGTCGCCTTCGGGAACACCATGGGCAAGAGCCTCTGGCATGCCTATCAGCAACAGAACGAATGCCAATAGGGGGAGCAGGAACGGTCGGCGCAAGGCGCCATTACCGCGAAGAGATAGCGAATGCATAGGTAGATCCTGAGTTGATGAAGTCTGGGCCACGAGGGCCAGAGTCGAAGAGATACTCAGAATCGAGGGGGACGTTCTATCCGCGTGCTGTGGCCACTGGGCAAGCGCAGTGGGCCGGCAGTCAATGGCTGCTCCGCCGCTAGGTATTGAGGCGTCGGCAGCCAGGCCGAGAGGTGCGGGGTTTCATGGACATGGTCGGCCATCAACGACGAGTGCTGATGGTCTCCCCAGAGCTGAAAATCTTGTTCGCTCAGGTCCTCATCATGGCTGTGCTGATGAGAGATGGTGCCCACTTGCGCAATTTTTCCGTAGCCGGAAAACGCATGCCCCGCCCACAGCAACATCGACAGTAGTGCCAGAGCGGAAAGAAATCGGCATGTAGCAATTTGGCTCAGCATCGACGGACTGATTGCGACTCGACAGGAGGATTGCCTGGTTTGACGCATCCCCCCCAGGGGGATAGGATGCGATGGCGATTATCCTTGCACGAGGCTCCGCGATGAGCAAGCACGAACACGAACATCAGCACCAAAGTCATAAGGAAATCATCAAAAGGTTGAAGCGTGCCGAAGGCCATCTGCGCAGCATTGTTGGCATGATCGAAGATGGACGCGCGTGCGTTGACATTGCCCAGCAACTGCATGCGGTTGAGAAAGCGGTGTGTCAGGCCAAACGCACGCTGATTCAGGATCACATCGACCACTGCCTGGAGCACACGGTCGGCGCTCTCACCAACGGTGAGCGGGCGCCACTTGAAGAATTCAAGCAGATCACCAAGTACCTCTGAGCCCCCGCCATGTCGTCCTTTGCCGAACTCTTGCAACAGGGGGCCAGCCAGGCTTGGCTGTATGTTCCCACCGCCATCCTGCTAGGTGCCCTGCACGGCCTGGAACCTGGGCACTCGAAAACCATGATGGCGGCGTTCATCGTGGCGATCCGTGGCTCTGTCCGTCAGGCCATCCTATTGGGTCTGGCTGCGACGGCCTCGCATACAGCGGTGGTCTGGCTGGTTGCCATCGGCGGTATGTATCTGGGTCAAAACCTCGACGCCCAGACGACCGAGCCATACTTCCAGCTAGCCTCGGCGGTTCTGATCATCGGCATCGCCCTGTGGATGCTCTGGCGCACCTGGCGTGGAGAGCAGATGTGGCGCTTCGAACAGGAAGGTGATCATCCTCACTCGCATGACCATGCGCACGACGAAACGCGACGTATCGACACCGGTCACGGGCGCATCGAGCTGTCAATTTTCGAGGAAGGTGTCGCTCCGCGTTGGCGATTACGTACGATCAGCGGTCAGCCCTGGAAGGCCACAGATGCCTGGCTACAGACGACCCGCGCCAACGGCCGCATGCGGCGCTTCGCTTTTACCGAGCGCGATGGCTATTTGGAGTCCGTGGATGAGATCCCAGAACCGCACGAATTCGACGTGCGATTGAGCCTCGGTCATGGTGGCCACTCCCACGACTATGACCTGGCGTTTCATGAACATGCCCATGCAGACCTGGACGGCTTGGAGCTGTCACTGGATGGCTATCAGGACGCCCATGAGCGAGCCCATGCCAACGATATTCGTCGGCGATTCTCCAGCCGCAACGTGAGTACTGGGCAGGTCATTCTCTTCGGCCTGACGGGAGGACTGATTCCCTGTCCTGCGGCTATCACCGTGCTACTGCTCTGCCTACAGGTCAAGGAAGTCACGCTTGGTGCGGTGTTGGTGCTCAGCTTCAGTGTCGGTTTGGCCTTGACCCTGGTGGCTGTGGGTGTAGCGGCAGCCATTGGCACGCGTCATGCCTCCAACCGCTGGCCCTGGTTGGGTGCGGTAGCGCGCCGCGCTCCGTACCTGTCCAGCCTGCTGATCATCGGAGTGGGCATCTATGTCGGCCTGCACGGGTGGGCAGGGTTGAATACCTGAAATGTGGGACTTCTCAGCCTACCTGGGGTTGTTCGTCGCAGCCTTTGGGGCCGCCACTCTGCTGCCAATGCAGTCCGAAGCGGTGTTGACCAGCTTGCTGCTGGCAGGCAAGCAATCTCCGGCCTTGTTGCTGGTAGTGGCTACGGTTGGCAACGTACTTGGCTCGATCATCAACTGGCTACTGGGGCGCTACATCGAGCACTTCCGCCATAAACGCTGGTTCCCGGTAGCGGATGACAAGTTGCTACGTGCTCAGCGGGCCTACCACCGCTATGGGCGCTGGTCACTGCTGCTAAGCTGGGCGCCGATCATTGGCGACCCGTTGACCGTTATTGCCGGCATGCTGCGTGAGCCGTTCTGGAGCTTTCTGCTGATCGTACTGGTGGCCAAGGCGGGGCGTTACCTGGCGCTGGCGGCGTTGGCGTTCGGGGTGTTGGGGTGAGGCGCGATGCGGGGCTCGATCTGGTCAAGTGGTTGGCCATGTTCAGCATGCTGATCGACCACCTGCGCTATTTGTGGCCTGACGCTTACGGCCTGTTCATCATAGGTCGTCTCGCTTTTCCGTTGTTCTGTCTGAGCATCGCAGCCAACGTCACCAGAACCCGCCCCGGCGAACTATTCAGCGAAGGAAATGCGCGCTACCTCGGCTGGTTGCTGGTGTTCTCCCTGATTTCGGAATTGCCGTACCGTGAACTCTCACCGGAAAGTGCGACGCTCAACGTGATGCCGACTTTGTTACTTGGTCTGCTGGTCGCTTGGGGCGTCCATCACGCGGACCGGAACAGCCTGCTACTGGCTACTGGAGCGCTGGTCCTTGCGATACTTTTCCATCATCAACTGATGTACGGCTTAGTCGGTGTGATTTTGCCTGCTGCCTTTATGCTTGGGCTGCGAGGCATGCGTTGGTGGTGGCTGCCTGCCGTACTAGCCATTCTGGCCAACAGTCGTAATCGCTGGTTGGAAGGCTGGGGGGTCACACCGGAGACGGTGGCGATGTTCGTTATGGCTGGTGCCGCTGCGCCATTTGGCCTTGCCCTGTTGCGGCAATCCAGCTCTCTCCGTCCTTGGCCTGTTGGACGATGGGGATACTGGTTCTATCCAGGTCACCTGGCAGCCATATACCTGGTGAGCCCCTGAAAGGGCGTTTGTCCGCTTCTGGCCGATTGCAACCTGCCGTATCCTCTGCTTTCGGCCAGAAGCGGCCGATCATGCAGAGACTTAGAGGACTTCCATTTAAGGCTTGAAGGTACCTACGAAACCGGGGATTCAGCTCTGTGCTGCAGCTGGTTCTAATTGCTGAACTGTAGCCTTGGGTGATTCCATCCGTAGGCTCTCTCGATACTGCTCTGCTGGAGCTTCGTGAGTGACCTCGACAGCAGCATCGTAGTTTTCTCGAATGACCGCCTCTATTTCAGCAATGTCGGCGCGGAAGAACTCCTTGCGCCCGTTAACCTTATTTAACCGACCGGCCGCAAAACGTTCATGAAGCTTTGCTTCCAATGCTGGGGCGTTATCCGAGAAAACCATCGCATGTACGTCAAACCAGAATGGCACCGACGCATCACCTAACTCATCGACGCGATCCATTGGCTCCAGGCGGCGGGTCATACCGATCTTGTAAATTCCTTCCCCGAATGCTCCGACGTTGGAGATCACATAAACGTAGCCAGCTTTGGCGTTCTGTTCGCGATAGTCGATAAGTTTCTCTTCGCTTTCCAGCGCAGCGCGACCTGCTTCAATCTCTGCCAACTTGGCCACAAGCGGCGCGCGTTCCTCCTCCGATTGTGCCTTTTCCAAGCGAGCCTGTAGCTCGCGCATTGCGGTCGCGAAGTGTTTGCGCTCCTTAGCGATCTTCTCCCGAGCGGCGCGAATCTCCTGCTCTAGCTTCTGCTGTTCCCGCAGCTCTTCTCGGGCGCGCTTGGCATCTTCCTTTTCCTCTTGCTTCTTAACCTGAAACTCATGGGCAAGGTGCAGTTCGTCAATCTTGAGGCTCAGGTACTTCCGAGATAGCTCAACGGACATCACTCTGCCGAGACGGTTGCAGGTTTCGAAGGACTTCAGAATGCGCTTTTCGCCCAGCTCTACGTTGTCGAATTTTACATTGTCGACGCAGTAGTCAGCTTCATTGTTGAATGATCGGAGCACCAACTTGATCATGTCGTTGACCAGCTTCCGACCTTCTACCTTGCTCCCATTCACCTCCCAGTTAGTGTTTCCACTCGCTGCCGTTCCACTTTTGATTAAGGCTTTCTGCTGCTCGCGAACCCCGACCAGTCGGGCTTTGTACTCATGGCTGGAGTTCAACTTGAACTTGGGCTCGTAGAGCGCAAAGCTTTCAAGAAGCAGTGTCTCTTCCCAGACGAGGATCTCCCTCTGCAAGTCAGAGGAGCGTTGCGCGAGCGCAGCTGCATCTTGCTCAGCTCGCTGAACCTCCTGGTGCACGGCCGCCAGCTTTCTTTTCTCCTGAGCGATCAGATTTTTGACCTCTACGACTTCCATGGCGCCGATCTGCCTGGTGAGTGCCTGAAGTTGCTGATAGCGCGCCTGAAGGTCAGTCAGTTGCAGGTCAAGATCATCGGCCCGCCTCCGGTGCTCAGGTCCCTTCCAATAGTCACTAAGGGCCATGTGGTTCCTTCCTCGTGTAGATCAAATTGTTGCTTGGCTCTGGACGCCAACCTGGGAGTCTTTATAGCCCAGCCGAACTGTATTGGCCGCTGAAGAAGTGCGGATTCCACGCCATTCGGACACTCAGCCCACGCTGATCCGGACACCTGTTCCACGATCATTCGGACAGGCAGTCGGAGCGCAGCGACGCAGGGGTGGCATTGTTAGTCTGAGGCGCCCGCTGCGTCGGCAACCGTGTC
>DDYO01000049.1 GCA_002348045.1 Anaerolineales bacterium UBA2232 | reverse complement strand
GTCTGCTTTTCAACTTTGAATGACACAGGTGTGGCGTCAAGTTGACAAATCTGCGCCTACAAGGTAGAATCGCAGCTAGCTGAATACGCCCGTGCAGACCGCGTCGCTCGCTACCATGAGGCGACAACGGGGAAAGCCCGGTTTGAGTCCGGCGCTGTCCCGCAACTGTAGTCTCGGCCCCGGCTGAGAGAGCCAGAAAACCCGTTTCTGCACGGACCCGCTGAACCCTTCGAGAGAAAGGGGGTGGGAGACGGTGCAGATCGTTGCCCCCCCTGTCCATCGACAAGGGGGGCGTTTTTTGCACTTTTTCCAATCATGGAGGGTCGCATGTCAATACACTCCGAGCGCCGAACGTCACCCATCATCGTCGCCATCGTCATCCTGGCTACAGCCTTGTTCCCGATTGCCACCTCAGGGGCCATCACTCCGACACCTCTCGTGGACCGGCAGCGAGCTGCTGCCTTCGCAGCTCTCGAGTGGTTGCGAACCCAGCAGTTGGACGATGGTAGCCTCCCGGTTCCGTTTGGCAACCCAGTCTCCTCAAGCTGTGATGCCATCCTGGCCATTGCATCTGCGGGGCAGGACCCTTCCCAATGGCGAACAGTTGCTCCCGATGCACCCTCGATAGTGGACTATGTGCAGACTCACTCGGCCGGCTATGCCACATCCGCTGCAGCGACGGCCAAAGTCATCGTCGCGGTCGTCGCGGCGAACCGGAACCCCGTCGACTGGGGAGGAGCAAACCTTCTCCAGAAATTGGACGAGTTCTACTCCGCCGGCGCCTTCGGCAGCTCCACCATCGATCAGGCCTGGGCACTCCTTGCTCTGGCTGCGGCAAGGCGGGATGTACCGGAAGACGCCCTCGCCACGCTCCGCGGCTACCAACTGGCGGACGGCGGGTGGGAGGCTGGCTCAGGTTGGGGATCCGATTCCAACACCACAGGACTGGCGGTGCAGGCGCTCGTGGCCGTCGGCGAGGCGCCAGCTTCCCCGGCCATTGTCAGCGCTCTTCTCTACCTCGCCAGCCTGCAGAACCCAGATGGAGGCTTCCCCTACACCAAGCCTTCCCAGTGGGGCACGGACAGCGATGCCAACTCCACGGCGACAGTGATCCAGGCGCTACTTGCGGCACGGTCGAATCCGCTGACAGGGCGGTGGAGCCAGGCGGAGGGCGACCCCCTGTCTGCTCTCCTATCCCTGCAAACCACCAATGGAGCGTTTGCTTTCCAATCCGACCAGGCCGACGATCTGCTGGCAACGGTTCAAGCCATCCCAGCACTGCTCGGCAAGACGCTCATCATACGAGGCAGGCTGACCAGCCAAGAGCAGGCTACATCCTGGCTGCGTCGGCAAGTACAGCCGGACGGCAGTTTCCCGGCCACTTCTGCCAATGCTCTGGGCTCGACTGCCCAGGCAGTGGCGGCCCTTGCCGCTGCCGGTGAATTCCCCAGTACGTGGGTGCAGCCAGGCGGGGCCTCTCCTCTAACCTATCTGGTGAGTCAAGCCCAAAGCGCCACTAATCCAGGACTCCTGGGCCGCCTGGTCCTGGCTTTGGGCGCTTCGTTTCGCAATCCCTTTGCCGTTGGTGGCCGCAACCTCGTCGCCCTGCTGCGGGCTCACTATGACCAGGCGACTGGCGGCTTCAGCACCGTGGAGAATGTATGGGATCACTGCATGGCCGTCTGGGCGCTGCGCTCATCGGGATCGGCTGTCCCCGAGGAGAGCTTGAGATGGTTGCTGGCTCGCCAGAACACCGACGGCGGGTGGGGGTGGGCCACGGGCCAGGAGAGCGACACGAACTCGACCTCACTGGCCATTCAAACGCTCGAGCTCGGCCCCCCTACCCTTGCCGACCCGGCCATTGACGCCGCCGTCGCTTTTCTGCGCAAGCAACAGCGCAGCGATGGCGGCTTTGCCTGGGTCGCACCGTCACCGGGGGGGGACGATTCCGACGCCAACTCGACGGCGATGGTGATCCAGGCCCTGTGGTCAGCTGGCGAAGAGCCGACTGGCCTGGATTGGATGCAGGCGCCAACTGATTCCGACTCCATCACAATGACTCTGTCCAGTCCCATGG
Source organism: Anaerolineales bacterium UBA2232 (assembly GCA_002348045.1). Next base: position 11,823 of record DDYO01000049.1, on the reverse strand, counting down.
AGCGTCTGCTGCAGTTTCAGCTTGGCGACGGCTCGTTCCAGTGGCAGGATGGCTATGGGGCCGACTTGATGGCTACTGTTCAGGCCATTCCAGTCCTGGCTGGCTCAGCTGGACCCGTGCCCAGTCCCGGGGTGGCTGCCGTACACAGAGCCCTTGACTGGCTCCGGGGCCAGCAACTGGGCGACGGCAGCTTTCCCACGTCCTTCGGTCACCCGGCCTCCATCACCTGCGATGTGGCACTGGCTCTGGCGGCCTCAGGAGAGGACCTGTCAACGTGGACGACCGCCAGCAGCGCATCTCCGACTATCATGGAGTACCTGGCCTCAGCGTGCGACAGCTTTGCAGTCACCTCGGCGGCCACCGGTAAGCTAGTCGTTGCGGTGGTGGCTGCCGGGCAGGATCCAACGAAATTCGGAGGCTGCGACCTCCTTGCTCGCTTGCTGGCCCATCGCGAGGGGGATTCGTTTGGGACCACGACAACCGATCAGGCCTGGGCCATTCTGGCTCTGGCGGTAACTCGCCAGCCTACTGCTGCAGCAGTTGTGGACAGGCTTCTTCTGGACCAGCAACCTGATGGCGGCTGGGAATCGGGCCCAGGTTGGGGATCCGACACCAACACGACTGCCCTCGCCCTGCAGGCTCTGCTCGCGGCAGGACAATCGGCCGACTCGGGACTGGTCGCCCAAGCCCTGCAGAGCCTGTTAAGCCAGCAGAACGATGACGGCGGATTCCCTTACGTCAAACCCTCGCAATGGGGATCGGACTCTGATGCCAACTCCACGGCCGCTGTCATCCAGGCGTTGGTAGCGTGTGGACAGGATCCCCTGTCGGCCCGGTGGACGCGGTCCGGGAGCCATGCTTTTGCCCGGCTCGTAGCCTTTCAACTGCCTGAGGGCGCTCTGGAATATCAGGCAGGCATGGGCGCTGATCTCCTGGCCACAGCTCAGGCTATCCCGGCTCTGCTGGGCGAGACGGTGTTTGCACGACGCGCTCCCCAGTACCGTGTGACACTGCCCCTGGTGCAGGCGGGCCCAATTGACTAGCCTCTGGTGGATCCGCTCTCCGCAGCTGGCTTCTCATTCACTACGCTGGCGCGTGGCGACTTATGGGTGTCTGGCCGCCGTCGTGCTCCTCATCAACGTCGTCGTGACAGCACAGGCGCCTGGCCTGAATCACGCTGGACTCATCGTGCGTTTCAGCGATGGATCAACGATCGTGCGCTGCGTGGCCTTTGGCGAGGACACCATCACTGGCCTCCAGCTTCTGGAGCGCTGCGGCCTGGACTATGAGCTTGAGGGGCAGGCAGTGTGCCGGATCGAGACCGTCGGGTGCCAGGCCGAAGACTGTTTCTGCAAATGTCGGCCTGGATCAGGTTCCTGTTCTTACTGGTCCTATCAACACTGGCGAGACGGAAGGTGGGTGTTCGCGGGAGCGGGAGCGGGTAGCCACGTGGTTCGCGATGGCGACATCGACGGATGGAGCTGGGGCACGCCCCTGCCTCCGGTAACGCCGAGCGAGGTATGCGACGAACTCCGCATATCCCCGGCACCGCCCACCGTCGAGGCCGGCTGCTCGGAGCTCACGGTCGCGTTGCGATTCCAGGGCGATGCCAACGGGAACGCCGCTGTGGTCGCCCGAATCCGACAGTTGGGATCGCCTTGGCCCGAGGCCCTGCTGGAGCTGAACCGACAGGACGGCTGTTTCTACGGCGCATGGACCGAGCTCCAGGCAGGGGAACACGAGGTCCAGGTCATGGTCCTGGATCCCGATGGAGTAAGGGGCAGCGACCACTGGGGCAGCACTGCTACGATCGGCACAGCAGCGAGCATTCAGGCGTCGGCAAGCGAGGCCTGGATTCATCAGACCCTGTCGTTTACCGATACCAGCCGTGGCCTGCCGGCTACCAGCCGGTTTTGGGATTGGGGCGACGGTCAGGTGACCACCGATGCGCCCCAGGTGCACCACAGTTATGATGCGGCGGGAGCTTACCAGGTTCGAATGACCAGCACCAATCCTTGTGGATCCAGTTCGGCTGCGATGACCATACGCATCCAATCCCTTGTGGTGAATATTCCCTGGGCAGTGCGATCAAGAGAGCAGGACGATCGATGAGGGCGATGGTCAGGCTGGCTCTAGCGTTGATAGCGGCCATGCTCTGCCTCACCAGTCAGGGCCAGGCCATGAACCCTGGAAAAGCAGCGGTCATCGTCGTGTACAGCGATGGGCGCACGGACACCCGGTGTCTGACCTTTGGCGAGCCCGACATCAGTGGCGGCGACTTGTTGACACGAACGGGGCACGTCGTTCGTTTTACCGGGTTCACCGGGCTGGGAGCGGGGGTCTGTGCCATCGATGGCGATGGTTGCGCGCAGGCTACCGAAGACTGCTTCTGCCAGTGTCCAGGCAATCCCTGCAGCTTCTGGAGCTACTGGCACTGGCGAGATGGCGGCTGGCAGTATGCACAGTCGGGCGCTGGCGGGCATCGGATACGCAACGGCGATCTTGATGGCTGGGTATGGGGCAACGGCCAGACCCCACCATCCCCGTTTGACTTCGCAGCCATCTGTCCGGAACCATCGGCTACGCCGACGACCATTCCTCCCACGCCGGAGCCTTCGCCTGCGGCTACCAACACCCCGATCCCTCCTACCGCGGTGCCGCCTCCGACGGTAGCGCCTACGTTGATGCCGACCGCCGTACCCACGCAGCTTGTGGTTCCCACCGCGACGGAGATCGCGCCTCCGCCCACCGCCCCGTCGCCTACGATCACGACGCCTTTGGCGCCAACAACTCCCGCCGTCACACCGGAGGCGACCGCCACACCCGCATCGATGCTGCCGAGTGCCAGCCTGACACCAGCCGTGGTTACTGCAGTACCTGATGCAAGCAGCTCTCCACCGTCATCTATCCCACCAAGCTCATCTCCATCGCCCACTGCCATACCAGGCGCTGCACTCGGTGAGGGCACTGCGACACCCACACCTACCATTGCCAAGCCGCCCGAATCCTCGCCCAGCGTGCCCACTCTTGAGACTTGGACCCCCAGGGCCAACTCAAGTCCGCAGCCCCCATTGAGCCAGTACGCCACTTTCTTGGTCATGGGCCTGATCCTGGCCATCGCCTTCTGGGCGATGCGCCGCCGCGGCAGGTAACGCTAGATGGTCTTTCACCCACTGGCGTGGCTGGCCTGGCTCACGGGATCAGCGTACTTGGTCCTGGCCAACCAGCAGCCGCTGCACACCATTCTGGCTGTCATGGCCCTCGGCGTTGTCTTCTCATGGGGCTCCCGCCGAAACTCGCTAGCACAGGGCTGGCGCTCGTTTCTCAAGTTGGGTGTGGGGGTTTGGTCCATCGCCCTGCTGTTCAACGTTCTGTTCGCCCGGGGTGGACACCTCGTCCTTGTCCGCCTTCCCAGCCACTGGCCACTCATTGGCGGAGCCATCACTTTGGAAGCGTTCCTGTACGGCCTTGCCAGCGGAGGGAACCTCTTTGCGACCCTCCTGGTTTTTGCCACCTTCAATCTCGTTGTGGACCGCAACCGGCTCTTGCGCTGGGTTCCGCCTGGCCTGTACCAGTCCGGTCTCATCGTATCGATCGCGCTGGCCTTTGTCCCGCAGATGATCACGAGCTTCCAGTCCATTCGTGAGGCCCAGGCCATCCGTGGACATCGAGTCCGCGGTGTGCGCGATATGATCCCCCTGCTGGTACCCCTCGTGACCACCGCATTGGAACGATCGCTCATCCTTGCCGAGTCCATGGAGTCCCGTGGCTTTGGAGCCACAAGGGGCAGCCCGAATGGTGGGCAGGCGCCCGTGCAGGTAACCGCCGCCGTGGGGCTGTTGACCATGGTGCTCGGCCTGCTCGCGCGGGGGCTCCAGCTCACGGACTCGACCACGGCTTCGGTTCTCCTGGTGGTGGGACTGGCGATGATGCTGGCCGCGCTCTTTCTGCAGGGACAGACCGTACGCCGAACCAACTATCGTCGCGACGTCTGGCGGGCGCGGGATTCCTGGCTGACCATTAGCTCCCTGGTGGCGTTGGTTCTGGTGCTCTCGGTACAGAGGACCGACCCTCTTGCCCTGGTGTACAATCCCTATCCTCCCTTTGTGCCCTGGCCCACCTTTTCCGCAGTGGTTGGCCTGGCCGCCCTTCTGACAGCCACACCCGCTGTTCTTCACCAGGCTGCTTCAAGTGACAAAGTCGTCCTGCCTGCAGCCAAAGATGCAACCACCCTTGCGGGAGACAGGTGATTCCCAGTGGCTGAAGCCCCTATCCACTCCCGCAATCTCCGTTTCCGGTATCCGTTGCAGGATTCATGGGTCCTGGATGCGTTGTCCTTCCACATCGTTGCAGGCGAGTCAGTCCTGGTTGCCGGAAGATCCGGCTCGGGCAAGTCCACACTTCTGAGAACGCTGAACGGCCTGGTACCCCACTTCACAGGGGGACGCCTGTCGGGAGAGCTCTGGGTTGCGGGATGCAGCCCCGTAGCGAATGGCCCTCGCGGGATGAGCAATCACGTGGGGTTCGTGCAGCAGGACGCCGATGCCCAATTTGTGGTCGATACAGTCGAGGACGAGCTGGCGTTCGGCATGGAGAATCAAGCCTTGTCAGCCCAGCTCATGGCCGATAGGATTGAGGACATCCTGTCCAAACTAGGCCTGTTGCACCTTCGACACCGGCACATTCACAGCCTGTCAGGAGGCGAAAAACAGCGCGTGGCCATAGCTGCTGCCGTCGCAGTACGCCCCCCGATCCTGGTGCTGGATGAGCCGACGTCCCAGCTGGACCCGCAATCGGCAGAAGATGTCCTCGAAGCCGTGCGCCATCTCAATCAGAGCCTCGGCATGACCACTATCGTCTCCGAACACCGTCTGGAGCGAGTGCTGCCATATGCTGGTCGGCTCTTCTTCCTTCCCGGTCCTGGCGCTCCCGCCTTGGCGGGTACGCCGCAGGAGATACTTGCACAGATGCCGTTTGCCCCACCCCTGGCACGTTTGGGCCGTGAGCTGGGATGGGATCCGGTGCCACTGACGGTGGAACAGGCTCGCCCGCTGGCCGCAGGACTGAACCTGCGCCCCCGCAGTCGACCGGGACCGGGCACGTCAGGCAGCGTTTGTGCCAGGGTCGACAAAGTCCACTATGCCTACGGCGACGTACCAGCCTTGGGTGGCGTATCCCTTTGTCTCCGCGAGGGCCAAGTAATGGCGCTGATGGGCCGCAACGGATCAGGAAAGAGCACCCTTCTGAGGCTCCTAGTGGGCCTGCTGTCTCCCAGACAGGGTCGCATCACCATCAACGGACTGGACACTCAGCAGTCTGAACTATCCCAAATCATTGCTGAGGTTGGGTACGTGCCGCAGGACCCCGCTTCACTCCTGTTCGCCGACACGGTCCGGCAAGAGCTCGCATTCACATGCCAGGCTCACCATCTGCCCCCCGCGGCGGTTGAGCGCTACCTCGACATTCTGGGGCTCGCCGCGTTGGCCGAGCGCTATCCGCGTGAGCTGAGTGTGGGCGAACGTCAGAGGGTCGCCGTGGCCGCAATCCTGGTGGCTGAGCCACGGATTGTGTTGCTGGATGAACCCACTCGTGGGATGGATTGGTTGGAGAAGGAGAGCCTTGCCCGGCAGCTACGCGGCCTGGCCGCCCAAGGACGATCGGTCGTCATCGCGACCCACGATGTGGAGCTCGTCGCAGAATGCGCTGACCGAATGGTCATCCTTGAAAAGGGTGAGGTCGCGGCCGACGGTTCGGTTCGCGAGGTCATGCGTCAGGCGCCGATGTTTGCGTCCCAGGTCTATCGCCTCTTCGGGAACACTCGCATGATAACGGTCCGTGATGTGCTGCAAGCTGTAGGGGCCCAGTAATGGCCCAGCGTATGGCGAGCCGCATGGTCTTGATCTCCACCGTGCTGGTAGGCATCGTGGCTTTTGGCTACCCCTTTCTGGTGCCCTCGTCCACCGGCGGAGCGATGGGTATGGCCCATGCGCAGGATGCTCCTTTGGTGACATTGCTGCTGACCTTTCTGTGCGTGGTCTTGATGCTGGTCAGCTTTGGCGGTGGCCCCATGAGCGCGCGCACCATCGCCATCCTCGGAGTCCTCACCGCCGTTAATGCCCTCCTCCGCGTGCTGCCCGGTCCTGCGGGCTTCTCCACCGTATTCTTCTTGCTCGCTCTCTGTGGTTATGTCTACCGCAGTTCTTTCGGGTTCCTGATGGGTGTTCTTTCGATGCTGGTCTCAGCCCTCATCGGTGGAGGCGTAGGACCGTGGCTGCCGTACCAGATGTTCAGCGCCGGATGGATGGGGCTCACGTCCGGCTGGCTTCCTAACCTTCGCCATCGTCCTCACTGGGAATTGCTCATGCTCGTCCTGTGGACCGGATTGTGGGGATTTATCTTTGGAGCGGTGATGAACCTGTGGTTCTGGCCGTACATCACCCCCATCCAGAGTGTTCCCGGTCAGACGTGGGAGTTTGGAATCAGCGTGAGGCAAGCAATCGCCCGGTACGTCGTGTTCTACGTCACCACATCTCTATGGTGGGATGCGTGGCGAGCGGCTGGCAATGCAGCAATGGTTGTCTTCCTGGGGCCAGCTCTGCTCAAGGTACTGCGCCGTTTCGAACCGATTCTGACCTTCAAGTGGGAGCCGTGAGGGACCGGCACTGAGCCGCGTCAGCAGTCGCCTCCCCTACGGGGATCGAGTGCGAGGGCTCACCCTCAGGTATCGGATGCTTGCCGCTCCAGGAACTTGATGTTGAGCCGACCGGCATCGGTGATGTGCTGCGCCATGAGCGATCCGGCCTTCTCCACATCACCAGCCTGCAGAGCATCCAGCAGTTCCGAATGCTCCAGACAATTGTCCGAAAAGTCCTCGTACAACCGCGCGTTCAGTGCAATGAACATGCGAATCGGCCCCATCATGCTCAGAAGAATCTGGCGAAGCCTTTGGTGACCCGACAGGTCCCAGAGATACTGATGGAACTCGAGGTCAAAGGCCGCCATCATCGGAGCATCGCCTGCGCGGGCCGCCTCTTGCATGCGCTCCACAATTTCTTGTAGATCGGCCAGTGCCACCCTCGTCCAGCGCTCCGCTGCCAGGCGAACCGCCAGCTCTTCCAGAACGCTGCGCACCGTGTAGATCTCGTGCAGGTCCCGGGCGGTGACCCCAGCCACACAGGCGCCCTTGTTGGGAACGGTAACGACCAAGCCCTCGACCTCCAAGGTCTGCAGCGCAGCCCGTACGGGCGCCCGGCTCACCCCCAGCTCCTGGGCCAGCTGTACCTCGACCAAACGCGCACCCGGTCGAAGCTGCCCCGAAAGAATATGCTCTCTGATGGCAGATTCGACCTTTCGGCTTATGGATTCCATCTCGATCCGGGGGAGACCGATGGGCTGTTGGTCCATCAACATGTCCGTTCCGGGACGGAGGTTACCTCCTCCCCGTCCAATGGGTGCCCGGGCTCGATCGTGATCCTCGCTTCAGCCTGACGCCACGATAATGACTAGCAGGTCCGCCACGTTCGTGCCCGTTGCCCCGGTGACCACCAGGTCGTCCAGCTGCCGCAACAGGGGACTAGTATCGTGGGCCCGCAGGCTACGAAACACGTCCAGTGCTCGCGCCCGAGCCGAGGAAGCCGTTTGCCCGTCGACCATTCCTCCCGCAAACGGTGTAGGGCCGTCGGTGCCGTCGGTGTCGAGTGCAACTGCTACCACTCCTGGCAGGCCATCCAGATGGAGCGCCAGACTCAGGGCCAATTCCTGGCTGGGGCCTCCCGTGCCCGCGCCTTTCGGCACCGTCACAGTATTCTCACCGCAGGCGATAAGGGCACACGGGAATGAACGGGGACGCCCGGTCCGGCGGATCTCCCGCACGATCGAGGCCAAACAGGCACCCACCTCGCAACTTTCGCCCGCCAGCGATGTGGTCAGGAACAGCGGAGGAAAGCCCAGCTCATCCGCACGTTGGGCGGCCGCGTTGGCCGCTGCCTCCAGAGGAACCACCACAAAGGTATGCACCTTCGCCGGGTCCAACTGCTTCGGGGTCTCGACGTCTGCACCCTTTTCCAGGTGGGACCGCACCGAAGCAGCCACAACCTCCCACAAATCGTACCGTTGAAGCACGTCCACCGCATCAGCGACGGTGGAGGTGTCCGGGACCACAAGGTCGCAGATATAGTCCAACGGATCACCAATGACATCCGACACGGTCAAGTTGACGAGCTCAGCGGGAAGTGCAGCCTGGGCCAGCAAGCCACCCTTGATCTGGGACAGGTGTTTTCGTACCGCATTGATCTCGCGGATGCCGGCACCAGACGACAGCAGCATCTCGTGCACCTGTCTTTTCTCACGATGAGTGATTCCCTCAGCTGCGCAGCACATCAGAGCCGAGCTGCCGCCAGTGAAAGCGGTCAAGATCAGGTCGCCCGCCCGTGCTTGCTTCGCCAACGCCAAGGCCGCTCTCGCCGCATCGTGGCTGGACTCGTCTGGATAGGGATGCGATGCCTCCATGACACGAATGTGGCGCAGGGAATGGGGCTGACCGCGTTTGATGGCGATCAGCCCCGCATCGATCCGCGAGCCCAGGATTTCCTCCAGCACTTCGGCCAGGCGCAGCGTGGCTTTTCCAGCCCCAATGACGATAACCCGGTTGGTCCGCGACAGATCGAAGTCGAGGTTACCGATGGACAGATAGTCGCCTCGGCGCCTCACCAGCCGCAAAACGGCGGCGTACGGATCAGCGGCGGCCAGGGCATGCTCCACCACATCCAGGGCAACGCTGCGCAGTTGAGTCTCCCCGTGGCCTCGCAGCACGTTGTCGTTCTGAACGTACATCACGGCAGGCGCGAGGCCACTAGAGCCCTAGCATTGGCGGCTTCTTCCTGAGCCACGATCCGCTTGTGGCCCTGAAAAGCGAGGCCACCAAGCACATGCAGGCCGGCCTTCACCGCAGATTCAAGGTCCCATGAGGGCACGATCGCGCCGGCAGTGCACTGGGCACCACCACCGGTCGTGCTTGGCCCGGGTGTGGTGAGCACCCTGCTCTCGGGTTCTATCGGTCGCTCCATTGCCATCATCCCCGCAGGCTCGCAAGCAAGCTTTCTCCAGCAGCGCATGCTGTCGTTGCTGCCAGGGGATCCTACCACCCCAGCGGCTGCCGGAAGTGACGGCCTGCATAGGTCGCCTGGCCGCCCAGCTCTTCCTCTATCTGTAGCAAGCGGTTGTACTTTCCAGTGCGCTCTCCACGTACCGGTGCTCCGGTCTTTATCTGGCCGGCGTTCAGCCCAACCACTATATCGGCGATGATCGGATCCTCCGTCTCGCCTGACCGTTCGGAAACCTGCACCCCATAGCCATTGCGGAAGGCCAGGGCCGCCGCTTCCAGTGCCTCGGTCAAGGTGCCAATCTGGTTCACCTTCCACAGTAGCGCGTTGGCCGCACCCGCCGCGATGCCTTTGCGCAAGCGCTTGGGATTGGTGACAAAGAGATCGTCGCCGACGATTTGAATATCGACCGCCCGCGTCAGTTCGGCAAACCCCTCCCAGTCATCCTCGGCAAGCGGATCTTCGATGGACACCACTGGAAAATCCTTCAGCAAGTCCAGATACAGGCCGATCATCTCCTCCGAGCTCAACTCCTCATTGTTCAGATGGTAGCGCTTGGTCTTGCGGCTGAAAAAGTGTGTTGCTGCTACGTCCATAGCATACGCCATGTCCTTGCTGTAGCCGGCCAAGTCCACAGCTTTGACCAGGAACTCGAGGGGCTCGCGCATCCCGCGCATTGGGGGCATGAACCCGCCTTCATCACCGGTATTGAGGGCCATCTTCCCGTACTTGGCCAAGACGAGCTCTCGAAGCTCAAGGTTAACCTCAGTAGCCATCTGCAGCGCTTCTCCCAGCGACTGGGCTCCCACTGGCACGATATGGAACTCTTGGATTTCCAGATCGCTGGCTCCCAGCTTGCCGCCACCGATCAAGTTCACGAGCGGTACCGGCAGAACATGCGCATTGGTGTCAATGTACTTGTAGAGAGGAACGCGGAGGCTGGCTGCCGCGCAGCGCGCTGTAGCCAGGGAGACTCCCACAATAGCATTGGCTCCCAGGTTCGCCTTGTTGGTTGTCCCATCCAGCTCGTTCATGAGCAAGTCGATCTCCCGCTGCCGGGTGACATCTTTGCCCTCGAGGGCCGGACCGATCACGTCGTTGACGTGGCCGATGGCCTTGAGCACACCCTGGCCGGCGTAGCGCTTGCCGCCATCGCGCAGTTCCACGGCTTCGTGGCGCCCAGTGGACCGTCCACAGGGAACATCGGCCCGTCCCAGGATGCCTGCCTCGGTACGTACATCCACCTGCAAGGTCGGAAAACCACGACAATCGATGATCTCCCGCGCATGCACCTTACGGATTGCGAACTGAGTCACGTCATCACTCCTTGTGTCAGCTTGTCTGGCCTTTCCTGTCGACTGTATACAGACGACAATCTAGTACCAAATCACCCAGGTGTCAAATCGGCCGCGCCGAACCGGGGCCAGCTCCAGGCATCCTTACCGGATGCACACCCCGGTGGGGTACCCAATTGACAAGATGGCGTTTTTGCCCCATAATGGGAGGGACGCTGATCGACTCAAGGAGGTTGTACGGTGAAAAAGTACGAGTGCACGGTGTGCGGTTACATCTACGATCCAGCCAAGGGCGACCCGGATAATGGCGTGGCCCCGGGAACTGCCTTCGAGGACCTTCCCGCTGGTTGGACGTGCCCAGACTGTGGTGCCGAGAAGGACATGTTCGAGCCCGTGAGTTAGCTGCTGCTGGCGCTGTAGATTGCCAAGGAGGATAGTATGAAAATTGGAGAGAGAATTCAGAGCGCAGATTGGAAGGCTGAGAAGCACGTTCCCGTCATTGAGTGTCCGGACAAGGTTGAGGTCAACCAGCCGTTTGGTGTCAAGGTAAGCGTGGGCAAGGAAATATCCCACCCGAATACCACTGAGCACCACATCCGCTGGATTGACGTGTATTTCCAGCCGGAAAACGACAAGTTCGTGTACCAGGTAGGACATTTCGAGTTCGCAGCTCACGGCGAATCAGTCAAGGGAGCCAATCAGGGACCGGCGTATACTGATCCGGTTGCCCAATTCGTCATGAAGGTGACGGAACCGGGAACCCTGTTGGCTGTGTCTCTGTGTAACATCCACGGACTGTGGGAGTCAGCCAAAGCCATCTCCGTTTAGGTACGGGATAGGCCGGGGTGATCATGGGGCTGCTCCGCTGGACGGGGCAGCCCCCTTTGTTTAAGCCCTGCCGCGCACACCCGTGATGAACGAGGAGAGCACCGAGGTTCGCCATGGCATTCTTTGAGGGTCTGGTAGTTGATGAAATGGATAGGCCGCTGCGCGTGGAATACCTGGGCAGCGAATCCTTCTACGTGGTGAATGACCAGGGATTTCAACGCTACGTGGAAGCCTCGCCCATTGACACGGCCGTCCTGGGCCAGTTTGTTTCTCAGCTCTCAGAAAACAGCGAAGAAGCGTCGCGTGCCATGCTCCAGATGATGGGTCAGGATGATCTGTTCACCAAGGCCATGATTGATGCCCAGCTGCGGAATTTGGACATCCAAGAGATCCGACAACGACGCCTGCCGACAGAGGCACGCCGCCTACTAGCCATGGTGGGCTTCCGCATTGTGCTGGACGTGCATGGCAACATCATCAACGTGAACTTGCCTGCTGCGCCCGACGGTGATGAGCAGTAGCCGTAGCTGAGGATCAGGCGGTGCCAGTCCGTAGGCCTTTCCGATGCTCCCTTCCTGCAGATTGACGGCTGCTCCGGC
>DDYO01000296.1 GCA_002348045.1 Anaerolineales bacterium UBA2232 | reverse complement strand
GCCTCCTGTTGCCTCGGTTTGGCTGAAGAGTCCCCAGGTGCTATAATCGCCGGTGACTGCGGTCGCAGCAGATGAGAGACATCCGGGGAGTGACATGGTCGGGAGCTCTTGATCGCAGGCGCCCACCCACCATCAGCCAGCCGTTGAAGGAGATACGCTTGTGCCCGACCTTGAGCTCTTGCGCGATTTCGATTGGACTATCGACTATGACGAGCTGGCTGCCAAGATGCGCGTCCGACGTGGAACGAGACAGGAAGAGGAGTTGCGATCACTCCTCTGCCATGCCCTGGAAGTCGGCCGGCCCAAAGCCCTGTACGGCGCTGTATACATAGACGAACGGGGCGAGGATTACCTGGTTCTGGATGGCGCACGTTTCACCAGTCGGGTGCTGCGCGTCAATCTGGAGCACGCCCATCGCGTGTTTGTGTACTGCTGCACCTGCGGGACCGAACTTGCCGAATGGACAAACGGTCTGACGGATATGCTTCAGCGTTTCTGGGCGGAGGGCATTCAAATGGCAGCCCTCAGGTCCTCCAGCGGCGCCCTGAGCGATCAACTGGAAAAGGAATACCACATCGGCCAGGCTTCATCTCAGGCGCCTGGGTCCCTGCCCAATTGGCCACTCCAGCAGCAGCGCGAGCTGTTCTCCCTCCTGGGCGATACAGAACGCCTCATTGGAGTGCGACTGACTGACCACTATGTGATGATTCCGGCCAAGTCTGTGTCAGGCATTCGTTTCCCAACCGAGACCCATTTCGAGAGCTGCCAGTTGTGTCCTCGCGAGGGGTGCCCGGGCCGAAGGCTGGATTACGAGCCGAGTCTGTATGAGAACAAGTATCTCCCTTCATAGCCGGGCCGATGTCCGCACCATGAACTGGGCTGTCTGACAACCGCGGTGCTTCAGCCGTCTTCCGGCAACCGTAATCAGGGCAATCCCGCGGGAGTCGGCCGGTGGCGACGGGATGAGCTTCCGCAATTCATAGGAGCCTAACTTGATTCACCTGAGCCCCCTGTCCGTGCACTCTTGTGCAGCTTGGTCATTGTCTCGCGTTGCGGCGAGCTGGCCAGCCACAAGGCCGACCGTCAGCGCGGGTACGGCGCCGCTGTCTACGCTCCAAACGACCAACCGCTGGTCACAGCCAACGGTCGAACTGGTCATCCTGGTAATAGGGCTGATTGCCATCGGCGTTCTCTACTATGCCCGCGTACGTTGGTATGAGCAGAACAAAGACGCACCGCCTGCCCCATTGGTTCAAGTCCGGGACCTTCTGCCTCCCGACGACTTGTCACCCGCTCTGGTGCCCAAGTTGCTGGGCCGGAGCGGGGGCGGTGAGGCGGTGCTAGCCGCCGCGTTGACCTTGGCTAATCAGGGTTACATCCGTTTTCGCCAGATGCGCTTCAAACAATCGGGGGGGGTCAAGAATGCAGAGGCGTGGCGGCTGAGTCCCCGAACTGGAGAGACCTCCCACTATGCGGCCCGCGCCTCGCTCCGACCGCTCGAAGCGGCGGTCCTGGAAGCCCTGTTTGGTGACCTCGACCATGTCCGACTGCGCGATCGCGTTCGATTCCTGGGCAAGATCACGTCCCAGATCGGCAAGTGGTCTGTCCGGTCCCTGCTGGACGCTGGCTACTTGGACACAAGGATCCTATTGTCCTGCCGGCGAGGCATGAAAGTTGGGTTTGGGGCCTTTCTCGTCGGCCTGCTGGGCTTGCTGGCAGTCGGAATTTGGTCTCGGTACCATGGTCCCTGGCTGTTCCTCTGTTGCCTGGCGCTGATTGGCGTCGGTCTCTCGTGGCTGCGGGGCGCAAGGCGCATTCATGGCCTTACAGCGCGGGGCAACAGAGCCAAGGCAGGTTGGTTGTCATTTCAGAAGCAGCTGCGCGGCCTGACACCAGCAGGCGCCGAAGAGGGAAAACTGGCCTCACTGCTTCCTCATGCCGCGGCCTTGGGTGTGGTGGAGGCGGTCAACCGAGCGTATGCTGGACGCCAGGAACTGTTGCCCGATTGGTACGAACCCAGTCCTTTCGCCGCTTCCACGAATCCTCCGGTGCCTGGATCTGCCTTGACTATGGCCACCCATGGTGAGGACTATGGTGTGCTGCTGGCGACGGTGGCTACCATTCTCACCGGTTTTGGCACTCTGGGAGAAGCGGCAGGAGCTGCTGGCGTTGGCGCAGACGGCCAGGCTGCGCCGAAGGTGTCGGAACCGCATTGAACTGCGGTTCGTACTAGACCAGCGATCGTTGCAGTAGGCTCCGCAAGTCGGTACATACCTGCCCGCCCTAGGGCAGCGACCAACAGCACCGTGACCGTCGACAGGCCGCCGCCTGGAGCCACTCCGTTGCCGCTGTGATTGGCATCGGTGCGCCAGGCGCTCACCGCTATTAATGGGCTGCACTGTCACACCACTCGCCTGTCGCGGCAGTGCTGGACCCCGCTCAACTGCCCGATGGGGCAACAGCCAAAGGTTGCCCAAGCCCCTGGTTCATGCTACAATGACCGTGGTGCTGTGGGCAATCCCGTGCAGGCGCCTGTCCTCCATGCGCTGTGGCGCCCGCTGAACAAGCCCTGCGAACCATGACTGCCCAAGGCCACCGATCACACTACGGGGAGAAGGATTCATGTACGGACACACTGGCAAGGTTTTGCACGTTGATCTAACCAATCGCACCTTTGAGATCGAAGAGCCGTCCGAAACATTCTACCGAACCTACGGGGGCGGCCAGGGATTTGTCGCCTACTATCTGTTGCATCAGATTCCTGCCGGCGCTGACCCGCTCGGACCCGACAATGCCCTCGTTTTCGCAACCGGTCCCGCTACGGCTGGCGCATTCTCCGGTTCGGCTCGTCACACTGTAGGAGCCAAGTCGCCCTTGAGCGGTGCCTTTGGTACCGCCGACTCGGGCGGCTTCTGGGGACATGAGCTCAAGACATCCGGATGGGATGCGGTGATCATCAAGGGCAAGTCCGCCACGCCCGTCTACCTCTGGCTTAAGGATGATGTGGTGGAGTTCCGGCCGGCGGACAAGCTGTGGGGACAGCCCGTGTTCGAGACGGAAGAGGAAATTCGCAAGGAGCTGGCGGACAAGCGCGTTCGCGTTTCGGCGATTGGACCCGCGGGTGAGAAGCTCTCGCGCATTGCCTGCATCATGAACGACTGCCGCAGCGCCGCTGGTCGCACCGGACTGGGCGCAGTGATGGGCTCGAAAGGCCTGAAGGCCATCGCGGTGCGGGGAACCGGTAAGGCAAATTTTGCCGATGCCGATAAGGTTCGGGAGATGGGTCAGTGGGCGGCAGCTAGCCCTGCGGTCCTGGCCCCCTGGCTGCTGCCCCTGGGCACCGGCCAGCACCTGGAGGCTGGCGCGGCAACGGGCAACCTGCCCGTTCGCAACTTTGTGGGCGGATTCTTCCAGGATGCGCCGGCAATCTCGGTGGAGCGCTTGCAGGAGCACGGCTGGCTGCAGAGAATGGAAGGATGCTATGCCTGCGCCATGCGCTGCAAAAAGACCGTCGAAATGCACGAGCCCTTTGAGATCAACCCCGCGTACGGCGGTCCAGAATATGAGACCATCGGCTCCTTCGGCTCCGACTGTGGCATCAATGATCTCAAGGTCATCTGTATGGCAAACCAGATCTGCAACGCCAACGGCCTGGATACCATTTCGGCGGGCTGCACCATTGCCTTTGCCATGGAGTGCTTTGAGAACGGCATCCTGACCACCAAGGACACCGGTGGGATCGAGCTTCGTTTCGGAGACACTGAAGGGATGTTGACCCTCTTGGACATGATGGTTCAGCGCGAGGGCATCGGCGATTGGCTGGCCGATGGAACGGCGGAGGCGGCGCGCAAGATCGGACGTGGCAGCGAACGTTACGCTATCCATGTCAAGGGCGAGGAGCTGCCCATGCATGAGCCCAGACTGAAGGCCGCCCTGGGCCTCGGCTATGCCGTGTCGCCGACCGGCGCCGACCACATGCACAATGTCCACGACACCGGCTTTGCCATGGAAGGGCCAGGCTTGGACTCCATCAAGCCTTTTGGCATCTTGGAGCCCATGCCCAATCGTGAGTTGGGAGTGGCCAAGGTGCGATTGTTTGTCTATGTGCACCTCTGGCGCCACCTGTTCAACGTGCTGGACCTGTGTGCGTTTGTCGCCTGGCCCTCCGACATGCTGGTGGATCTCGTGCGCGCGGCGACAGGGTGGAAGACCAACGTCTTTGAGCTCATGAAGATGGCCGAGCGGTGCGTTAACTTGGCGCGTGTGTTTAACATGAGGGAGGGGCTGACCGCTGCTGACGATCGCCTCCCCGAGCGTATGTTCGATCCACACCCGGACGGCGCTCTGTCGGATCATGGCATGGATCGACAGGAGGTTGAGGCCGCCATCCGCTCCTACTACGGCATGATGGGATGGGACCGGGCGTCGGGAGTGCCAACCCAGGACAAGCTCGATGAGTTGAACATTGGATGGGCAGGGCAGCACTTGCCTCGCTAACTGGCGCCCCGCTCCTCGAGGCATTCGTGGCAGGATGACGGGCCACGGGCGTCATACTGCTGCAGACGGCGGACGCACGCTGCTTCAGTACTTTGCGGAAGCCGGCGCCAACATGAATACTCACAGACGACCACAACAGGGGGTTCCTGGTCAACGGCGTTGAACAGAAGTGCCTTGCTGACCAGGAGCCCGCCAATGTCATCCAGTGAAGTGGAGTGAGCGACCATGACCTCAGCGCAAAAGCAGGACTTTCTGGCGAGATTGCGATCCGGCCCAGTCCTGATCGCCGACGGCGCGATGGGCACTATGCTCCAGAAAGCCGGCTTGAGAGTGGGCGAGGCGTCAGAGCGTTGGAACATCGAGAACCCGGACGCTGTGCGCAAGATCCACGAGGCCTACGTTGACGCTGGTGCTCAGGTCCTTCTCACCAACACGTTCGGCGGTACGCCGCTCCGCCTCATGGCCAAGGGTCTGGCGGACCGCTTGGTTGAGGTAAACCGGAACGCGGTGACGATCGCACGCCTAGCTGCCGGCGAGCGCGCGTTTGTCGTTGGAGATATCGGACCGACTGGGCAACTGCTGCATCCTCTGGGGACGCTGAGCGTGCAAGCGGCTACGGAGGCGTTTGCGGCGCAGGCCATGGCGCTCGCTGAGGGTGGGGCGGATGCGCTCCTCATCGAAACCATGAGTGACCTGGAGGAGGCCAAAGCAGCGGTTCAAGGCGTCCGCTCAGTAACTCAACTTCCATTGCTCGTGACCATGAGTTTTGACACCAAGGGACGCACCATGATGGGCGTTCGACCGCAGACCGCAGCGCATGAGCTGTGGGACTTGGGTGTGGAGGCGATTGGCGCCAACTGCGGTCGCACTCTGGAAGAGTCGCTGCAGGCAATCGTTTTGATGCGTGCGGCGGTACCCGATGCGGTGCTCATGGCCAAGCCGAATGCTGGCCTGCCGCAGATTCACGATCGCAATGTGGTGTACGAAGTCGACCCTCAGGTCATGGGTGAGTATGCGGTGCGCTTTGCTGACCTTGGTGTTCGGATCATCGGCGGCTGCTGCGGCAGCACTCCCGACCATATCCGCGGTATCGCCCAAGCCCTCCATCGCGCGCCATAGCCGTTCAGGGAGGCAGGTCCCGGTTTAAGAGATCCAGAAGGAGTAGATAACGAGCGGGGGCACATGTGCCCCCGCTCGTTTTGTCTTGATACGCACCTGGTGTCTGTTCGTCCAGTCAGAGGACCCAGCGTGAGCGCAAATCGCCCCCGGCGAGGTGAACCAGTCCTGTACCAGAGCATCCCGCTATGCCACTGAGGCCAACCACTCCCTACTCAACCGATTCCACCGCAGACATGATCGCGGCAGAGTTGGGAATTCCGCGCCCCACATACACGCTCTTGCCCGTCTTGTCCAGCACCAGAATTGTGGGAGTCACGCGCACCGAGTAACGGTCAGCCAACTGCAGTCCATCGGCCTTCATCACGTCGGCATGAAGAAATACCACACGATCGCCCAGCTCGCTCTCCAGCCTGTGCACGACAGGCTTTGCCACCAGGCAGGACGGTCAGAAATTGGAGTAAAAGTGCAGCACTACTGGTTTCCCGGAGTTCAACTGCGCATCCAGGGCCTGAACAGTGACGTTCGGCGGACTGGTCACAGCCTGATACACCACCACCGCTGCCAGGACAGCCACTATGACGATGATAAGCCAATAGTCATTCAAGACCGGCTTCACACGCTCCCACATCCTGCTAGCCTCCCCCGTGCAATGCAATCGTTCGAACAATAGCCGCGAAAGTGTCCGGGTTTCGCCCCTGTCGCCCGGCACCCAATCCATCCACGTTGGCGCAGTTTAACAGCGTGGGGGCACGGTCCGGCGACACGCTGCCGCCGTACAGAACACGTACGCGGTCAGCAGCCCAGCTCCCGAACCGGTCCCCGACCCAGCGCCGCAACAGGGTGGTGCATTCCTCTACGTGCTGCGCCTGAGCTGGAGCGGCGAGGCCAATAGCCACCTCAGGCTCATACATCAGAGCCATCTCTGCCACCTGGTCAGGCCGACAGCCGGCCAGCATGCGGTCCAGTTGACCAACGATCTCGTCCTGCAAAGCCAGTTGACTGGCGCGCGCCTCCCCAATCAGGACCAGGCACTTGAGCCCCGCCGCCAAGGCCAGATGAACCTTGCGATTCACTGTGGCGTCATCATCGCCCAGGTAGCGGCGCACCTCCCAGTGACCGAGCTGCACCCAGACGCACCCCGCGTCCACCAGCAACCGCGCCGAGACCTGTCCAGTTCGGGCAGGCTCCTCCGTGTCCGCAACGTTCTGCCCACCGATCTCGACGCCGCTGTTGCGAGCCGCATTTGAGACGGCCCACAGGGCCGTAAACGGAGGGAAGAGACATACGTCCACCACATCCAGTGCGGCGCCGACCAGGCCCGGGAATCGCTCGACGAATGCCAAGCTCTCCCCGATGGTCATCGCCATCTTCCAGCCGGCCACGGCCATTTTGTCGCGAACTGGTGGAGGCACCGCTACTTCCTCGCTATCCGTTGACAGTCACCAGTATCGTACCGCACGATTCTCAGTTTGCCAAATCATATACCCTCACCCGGTAGGCCTATAGCAATCGCATACATTGCGGAGGGGTCAGCTCACCGATGGCAACCGTGTCTTCACGGACCGCCGTAGGGCTCGCGACCGGTAGGTATGCATAGTTCGTCCCCTACCCTGAGGCTTTCGGGGTGGGCCAGCAGTCTTGGATGACCGTTCCGGTTAGCTTCCACAATGGCCTGAGCCGAGGTACCGTAGGCCAGTGCAATGGTACCAAGGGTATCGCCGGGTCTGACCGTGTATACGCTCTCGGCGCGGCGCATGCGAGGGTTGAGCACTCCGGCGCGCGACCCAGCCGCATAGGGCTCCATCAAGCGCTGCAAGTCCTGCCCCAGGTGCAATTCGGCGTGATAGCGCGGCACGTGCTGCAGTTGATCGAGCCGACTCACTGCCACCGACTCGTAGTAGCTGACCAGGATGGGATAGAGCGCTGCCGCCTCCTCCCGGTAGTGCACCTCGCCGAACGGCCAGAAGTAGCTGCTGGGCGCGTGACCGCACTTGGTAGCGATGATGTCGCGAGAATCACGGAACTCGGACACGAACTCGTCCCGGCTCATGGGTGAACCGATACCCGCCATGCCGTAGCCATGGGTCACCGAGTGGGAAGCCAATTCCCAGCCCAACGCCTGCAGAAACCGGATCTTTTTCCAATCCCACCCACGACCTTCATCGGGAATGTGCTGGGTGATGATGCCCAGGACGCCCTTGTATCCGTACTGGCGCAAGACAGGAAACACGTGGAGCCAAAAATCCCCGAACTGGGTTGCCATCATATCCTTGGCACCCCCTGCGCTGGGATTGCCAATATCATCAAAGGTCAGGACGACGCGACCAGCCGGCACAATACCCTGCTGCAGATACCAGCTCAGCCCCCTCAAGGTGATGGTTCTATATCCCAGGCGGTACAAGATGGCCATCTGCTCGGAGAACTGGGCCGGCGTGAGTCCCTCAGCATAGACGCGGTGGTACGCCAGCACGGGCACCCCTATTCCCGGCGTGGTTGATGCAGCAACCTGACGGCGACCCAGCGCTGAAGCAGTCTCGGCAGGTGAGGTTAACATGGCACCAACTCCTGCCAGGCCAAGCCCGAAGGCTCCCCGAAGAAAGGCTCTACGGCTCAGCCTATTCACTAGCGTCGCCCCCCATGGTCCTCACGTCACGAACCTCCATCAACCCCAAGGATTGCCCCTCAGCGCACCCTGCAGTAGAATGCCCGCATTGCCCAGCCGGAGGAGATAATGCGACTCGTCATGCCCGATCCCGTCCCCCTCACGCCGAACCACCTGGCAGAACTCGGCGCCCTGGTCCAAACCACCATCCATAGTTCCCGTCCAGCATCCCAAGCCAACCTCATAGAGCGCATTGCCGGCGCCGACATCATTACCACCTTCTACCTTGACGTTGGCGAGGATGTCATTTCCCACGCTCCCTCCCTCAAGTATATCATCGTCCTGGCGGTCGGACATGACTCGGTGGACAGCGCAGCCGCCAGCCGCGCAGGCATCCGTGTGATCAATTGCCCCCGGCACAACTATGTTGCCGTGGCCGAGCATGCCCTTGGTCTCATGTTGGCGTGCACCCGGAAGACCGTGTCGGCCAACACATCGCTGCGCCGTGGCGAGTGGCGTCCGGTATCTTACGAGGGGCCTGAGCTCAACGGCAAGACTTTGGGTTTGGTCGGATACGGCAACATCGGCAAGGCGGTAGCGCGCTACGCAGCGTGCCTGGGCATGACCACCCAGTTCGTCAACTCGAGCAGCTCACCTCAGGCGCTCGACGATCTATTGGCCACCTCGGATATCGTCTGCCTGTGCCTTCCCCTCACGCAAGCTACCAGACACCTCATGGATGAGCGCAGGCTTGCCCTGATGAAGAAGACAGCCTACTTGGTCAACACCTCCCGGGGAGCTATCGTGGACCAACGTGCGCTCCTGACGGCGCTACGAACCGGACAACTTGCCGGCGCCGCGCTGGACGTATTCGAGGGTGAACCGTTCAGAGCGGGCATTGATCCAGACACGCAGTCGCTGCTCAGCCTGGACAACGTGGTCGCGACTCCGCACATTGCCTCGGACACCCCCGAGGTGCTGATCCGTCTGGGAGCAGAGCTGATAGAGAACGTCAGGGCGTGCCTGAACGGCCGGCCCATCAACGTCGTCAACCCGGTCTGACCCTTCCACCGTCGGTGCGCAGGATCGCACAGGCCGATCACGATAACCGCGTGATCATCATCCCACTCGAGCAGTACACCAAGCTGAGGTCCCTCGTAGCTGCCCCGGACGGTCTCCCGCTAGTGGTCCGATTCCGGTGTGTCCCGCGGAATGAACAGGTCCTCACCGCTGCTGGTAGTCAGGTGGCCCGCCCCTGTATGAAAGACCGGAGGAGCAAGGGTCAAGTCCCTCAGACCGCTGCTGAGCAGCACTCCAGGTTCAACCGAAGCCGCGACAACCTTGGCAACGATTAGAACGTGATCCCCGCCCGGGTACTCCGCCAGGACCTCACACTCGACGTGCGCCAAGGCCTCCGCGATCGCAGGCACCGGTACAACCTGCGCGGGAACGGGAGTCAGTCCAGAGGCTGCAAACTTGTCCTCTCCGGACCCCCGATGTCGACCACAAATCATCAGAGCAGCCGCATGCTCATAGCCCATCACGTTCACCACGAACGTGGGATTCTCGCGCAGCAAGCCATACGAGTGCCGCTGAGGCATGATCGCCATGGCAAGCCACGGCGGATTGTCGCTAATGGCGGTAAGATAGTCAATAGCAATGGGGTTCGACCGCCCATCCTTGCCAGCGACGGTCACGATGTAGGTGGGTTGCGGTCGCACGACGCGGCGGAAAAGCCCTGGTGCCAGTGTTTCTTTAGTCATTGTCTCTCCCATGTAGAGTCGGATTATCTAGCCGCCGGCCATAGGCGGCACGAACGCTACGATGTCCCCATCCTGAAGGGGCCGGTCCAGCCACTCCGCGTGGATCGGTTGCCGGTTTACCAGGATGATGGTTGTAGGCACTTGCTTTGGCACGTCCGGCAGTACAGCGCGGACAAAGCCATCCGGCAGACGCCCAGCGATGTCGGTCAGCACAGCCCTCAGGGACGTACCGGCCGTTACGTCAATCTCGTCGCAGTCCCTGCCGGCCAACTGCCGAAACGGCCCGGTGAAGCGCACGGTCACACGACAGCGCCTCCGGCTTTCCTGTGTCATGTGCTCGTTGATCCTGGGATCAGCCGGCCAAGCCCAGGGCTAACAGCCGCTCCTGTGTCGGACGGCCGGCGGCATCCCATCCGCGTACGGCGTAATAGTCTCGCATGAGCCGGGCGAAATCCTCCCGGGTCAGGGGTCGAGCGTCAGCAGGCATGTCCTGCGGCACGGTGAAACAAAGGTCAGGAAGGCGATCCTCGGCCCCGTCAATGCCAGCACTGAGGTTGTAGAGGCGCTCCAGATTCCAAATCGCCTCACCCAGGCGAACGAAAGTCTGCTCTGTGTAGTCCAGGTCCGCGGCAGCATTAAGCAGCGTGACGCAGGACTCCATCGACAGCGCAAAGTCCACAAAGCGGCAGGAAATCAGGGTGAACAAGGCATTCACCCGGTTCTGAATGTCCGCCACCACGGCGGCCCGCCCCTCATTGTCATCCATGGGCAACGCACCCATAAGCTCCGCCCCGATGGGCGCCCTTTTGTGACAGGCCCCTCGATTCGAGGTGGCGAAAGTGACCGCAATGCCACGCATGCGCTCGGGCATCCACGCGGCGAACTCCATTCCTTTGACCTGCAGGGCGAAAGAGAGCGAGTCGTGCCCAATGATCTCCGCAGCACGACGGACACCTTCGGCCAGCGTGTCTCCCAGGCCCTTGCGATAAGCGATCATCTCTATCAGCCTGATGGTCGCCTCGGCGCTGCCAAACTCGAGGCGAACTCCTGAGCCCAGCGCATCCCTCGGCAGGATTCCCCGTTCGGCGCACTCCATGGCAAAGGCCACGCTCACCCCCAGTGATAGCGTGTCCATGCCGTGATCCTCGGCCAACTGGTTTGCCTTCAGCAGCATATCTGGATCGTCATTGCAGCACAGGGAGCCCAGGGAGTACAGCGTCTCATACTCTGGACCGCGGGTCCAGACGCTGCCCCAACGTGTGTCCGCCGGAGCGCGGAGCATGCCGCAATGCACCTGGCAGCCGCTGCAAGCGATGGGCCGCGTGCCGTAGCGCTCGGCAAAAGCAGTGCCCCCGATCTGCTCCGCTCGATCAAAGTGGGTTTGGTGATGGTGACGGGTAGCCAGCGCGTATTTCTCATTGATCAGACTCATGCCCGAGGCGGTCCCCGTCCTCCCAAATCCCGCCAACAGGCTCCAGGGCTGCGCAAAGTCCTTCCGCAGGGTCTCGTAAGCCTTGTGCACCTCTGCCAGGAACGGCTCAGCATGGGCCACGCGCACGTCGTTGATCCCCGCGATGCCAATCGCCTTCAGGTTCTTGCTGCCCATCACCGCACCGGGGCCGCCGCGTGCCGCCGAGCGCGTGGCGTCGTTCATGATCGCGGCAAAGCGCACCAGGTTCTCGCCCGCCGNNAGGTTCTTGCTGCCCATCACGGCGCCCAGCCCTCCACGACCAAAAGCTCGGGTCTCCGAAGTGGCCGAGGCGTACCGGATGCGGTTCTCACCGCCGAGCCCGATGGCGATCGTTCGCAAATCCCCTCGACCTGCCGCCATCTTCACCGCGGCCTCGGCTTCCGAAGCCGATTTTCCCATCAGTTCAGGGCACTTGACCAGGCGGACGCCATCAGGAGTAACGAGCAGGTACGACAGAACGGAGCACGATCCTTCCAGGACAATGACATCATACCCAGTCGCCTTCATGGCAACACCCAGATGCCCGCCCGCATAGGAATTGATGATTCCGCCGGTGAGAGGCGACTTGAACACCGCACACGTCTGGGCGAACAGCGGCGCCAGAGTTGCGGTCAGGGGACCCACTGAGAAAATGATCTTGTTGTCCTCACCAAGGGCATCCGCCTTGGGCTC
>DDYO01000257.1 GCA_002348045.1 Anaerolineales bacterium UBA2232 | reverse complement strand
GTTCGAATCCCGTCGCTCCCGCCATGAATCAAAGCCCCTGGATCTCAAGATCCAGGGGCTTTGTGGTATTCCGGATCCTAGCTGCCGCACCAGGTCGAACTGCTGCAGTGTACGCTGGTGGGTCTGTGCAAGAGGCGCGAACTCGCGCACCAGCGATGCCGGTGCCCGATCGTCTCGGCTTCCAAGAGAATGGCCAGTAGTTCGGCGTGCGGGACCTCATTGTTCCTGGCCATCCGCCTTTTCCCCAACACCAAAGTGTGCTATAGTGTAGCTGGAGGGAGGTCATGCGAATGATAGCGAAACCAAGGATCGGACTGTTAAGCAAGAAGAGAGGCAACTTTGCCCTGCAGGAAAAGTTCGTCGGAGCCGCAAACGTTGCCGATACCACAGGGGACGAAGTCGAGCATCACCGCCGAGCGCTGACTGACGCCGGCTACGAAGTATGCCTCGTTTCGTGGGGCGTGGATTTTGCCCGCCAAGTTCAGGACGCTCAAGTTGACCTGTTTTTCAACGTGTCGAGCCTGGTGGAGGCTGCCATCCTCGAGGAGTTGGAGCTACCATTCGTCGGGTCCGACACTCACGGTATTGTGATTGCCACCCACAAGTCGCTGGCCAAGCGGCTTTGGCAGCTCTCTGGCCTACCGACATCTCCGTTTCGCGTGGCCCGAACCCCCGAGGATTGTGCGGCCTTCCGTACCAATCCACCGTTCGACTATCCGCTGTTCATCAAGCCGGAGGGAGGGCGTGGCAGCTCAGGCATCGACGAGACCTCTGTCGTAGCAGACTATGACCAGCTTGTGCGCGGCGTGACGAGGCGGCTGGAGACGATTGGCCAGCCGGTATTGATCGAGAGGCACTTGAGAGGACGCGAGGTGACACTCGGTGTGGTGGGCAATGGAGCAACAGCACGCGTTCTGCCCCCGCTGGAAGTCGCCTATCGTCAGGGCGACGTGACTCTAACCTTTGAGAAGAAGGAACGGGACGACGATCAGTTCTTCTGCCCGGCTCCCCTTGACAAGGAACAGACGGAGACGATGAGACGCTTGGCGCTTCAGGCATACGCAGTGCTTGGCCTGTACGACTATGCCCGCATCGACACCATGGTCACACCAGAGGGCCCCATGCTGCTGGAGGCCAACTCATTTGCCGGTTTGACCTGCACCCCGCCTGAGAAACCCCACAGCTACATAGGGTTCATGGCACGCGCGGAGGGAAAAGACGGCACCAGCCTTCTCGATGAGATCGTTGAAGCTGCGATCCAACGGCTGAACCAGGGCCGATAGGCGCTACGTGGCCACTCCAAGGCTTGAAGTCTACCTTGACCGAATCTCCCACAACGCTCGCCAACTGGTCGCTCTGTGCAGGTCCAAAGGCATCGCAATAGCTGCCGTTACCAAAGGTGTGTGTGGATCGCCTGAGATTGGCGGTGTATTGGTGCAGAGCGGCATTGAGATGCTCGCTGATTCGCGCCTCGCCAACCTGCGCCGGATGCGAGAGGCAGGAATCTCTGCACAGTACATGCTCGTTCGTTCTCCCATGCTGAGTGAAGCCGAACAGGTTGTGCACTTGGCCGATGTCAGTCTGAACACAGAGATAGAGGTCGTTCGCCAACTGGCGCGCCATGCAGCGAGGAGTGGCAAGGTGCACGGGGTCATTTGGATGGTGGAGCTCGGCGATCTACGAGAAGGCTTGCTCAAGAGCGCAGTTCCAGACGCCGTCAGCGAAACGCTCGATCTGCCGGGAGTGGAGCTTGCGGGCATTGGCACCAACCTGGGCTGTTTCTCTGGCGTGACGCCAACTCAGAGCAAGATGAGCGAGCTCTCGGACATTGCTGCCGGAATCCAGGAGCGTTTCGGGGTTGCGCTCAAGGTCGTATCGGGAGGCAACTCAGCCAACTATGAATGGCTGGCTTCTGTGTCGGACGTTGGTCTCATCAACCAGTTGCGTATCGGCGAAGCCATTCTGCTGGGGCGCGAGACACTGGGCGGGCGACTGATACCTGACCTTCATACCGATGCCTTTGCCCTCATCGCCGAAGTCATCGAGTGCCAACACAAACCATCCGCGCCCGATGGTGAGGTTGCACTGGATGCATTCGGACACGTGCCTCGTACGGAGGATCGGGGATGGAGTTGGAGGAGCATCCTCGCACTGGGCGAGCAGGATACTGCGACCTCGGCCATCCAGCCCAGGATCCAAGCGGAGGTCCTGGGCGCCAACAGTGACCATCTGGTCCTCGACACGCGGGACCGGGCCCTCACCGTGGGAACCGAGGTGGCATTTGACGTACGGTACGAGGCACTGCTGCGAACCATGACCTCTCCGTACGTGACCAAGGTCTATCTATGATGCTTCACGTCTCACGTGTCCGCGCGCGCCTTGCTCTGCATCCTACGAAAGGTTTGTCTAGTTGCATTCACGGTTGCTGCCTTCACCCTGGGCCGAACCGACGGCGGCCCCCGGCTCCGCAAGCGTCCGGCCCGCGGCCAGGTTCCGACGACGCACAGTGGACAGCTGGCCCGGCGCCCATTAGCCCGATGCCAGCGGCACAAAGATCTTTTGGGGCGCTGCCAGATCCCTCGCGTGGAAGCCAAGCGATCGCGTTCACTTTTTCCCGAGTCACTGCGGCGCAAGCCGTCGGACCCTAACACAGAAGGGCAGGTGCGTGATGAAGACGGTGGTTGCAGGAGCGCTGGGAGAATGCGTCCACGTCGCTGGTGTCGTCAACTTCCTGCGATTGGCCGAAGCGGCTGGTTGGCGCACGGTCTTCCTTGGCCCAGCTGTGCCCATCGCCGACCTTCTGGAAGCAGCCCGTCGTGAAAAGGCGGACCTGGTTGGTGTCTCGTACCGTTTGACTCCCAACACGGGCGAAGTGCTGTTGGGCGAATTCGCCGAGCAGGCCGATGATCTGCGCACGGAGGGAGTACGTTTTGCGTTCGCCGGCACTCCCCCCGTAGCCGAACGGGCGCGTTCCTTTGGCTTCTTTGAGCGCATCTTTGACGGCAGCGAACCGGCCGAGGCGGTGCTGGCCTATCTGAAGGGACAGTCGCACGAACGATTGACCGATGCCGACTTTCCGCAGACGGCCATCGAACGTATCGTCTGGAAATCGCCGTTCCCTATCATCCGCCACCATTTCGGTCTATCCACCATGCAGGATACGGTAGACGGTATCGCCCGCATTGCCGAGGCGCAGGTGCTGGACGTGATTTCTTTGGGCACTGACCAGGACGGCCAAGCCCATTTCTTCCATCCGGAGCGACAGGACGCGCGCCGCAAGGGCGCTGGAGGCGTGCCGGTACGAAGCCCGGATGACTACCGGGCTCTGTACGCTGCCAGCCGACGAGGCAACTATCCCTTGCTGCGCACCTATTCCGGCACCGATGATTTTATCCGTTTGGCCGAAGTCTACGCAGAAACCATCAACATAGCCTGGTGCGCAATTCCACTGTTCTGGTTCAACCAGATGGACGGACGAGGGCCGTGGGACTTGGAAGGCTCTATTCGCGAGCACCAGGCGGTGATGACCTGGTATGGCCAGCGCAGCATCCCGGTCGAGTTGAACGAGCCACACCACTGGGGCCTGCGTGATGCTCCCGATGTGGTCTTTGTTGTCTCGGGCTACCTTTCGGCCTACAATGCCCGGGCCTTCGGTGTGCGGGACTATATCGCTCAGCTCATGTTCAACAGCCCTCCCGACCTTTCCGATGCCATGGATTTGGCCAAGATGCTGGCGGTGCTTGAGCTGATCGCGCCGCTTGCCTCACCAGAGTTCCGCATCTGGCGCCAGACGCGTACCGGCTTGCTGAGTTATCCGCTGGATATGGATGCAGCGCGGGCGCACCTGGCCACCGCAGTCTATCTCCAGATGGCTCTAAAGCCCCATATCATGCACGTCGTGGGCTACACTGAAGCAGACCACGCTGCCACTGCGGAAGACGTGATCGAATCCTGCAAGTTGGCCCGCCGCGCCATCGAGAATGCTCTGCGCGGTCAGCCGGATATGACGGTTGATCCTGCCGTCCAGCAACGCAAGAATGAACTTGTCGGCGAGGCCGGCGTGACCTTGGATGCAATTCGCTCTCTGGCCGAGCCCACGCTGGCTGACCCTCTGGTCGACCCCACTACTCTGGCCCGAGCGGTCACCACGGGGATCTTGGATGCGCCTCATTTGCGCAACAACGCCTTCGGCCGCGGCCAGGTAGTGGTGCGAACGGACCGTCGCGGCGCGTGCTTGGTCGTAGATCCAGCTACGGGGCGTACCTTGTCCGAGGCGCAACGGATCGCGGGTCTGGCCAAGTAGCGGAATACCTGACTGGCTCAAAGCATTCTCCACCTAGACTCAAGGGGGTGTCCATGAGGAAGAAGACGACCCAGTACACGGTCATTGGCGCAGGCAACGGCGGGAAGGCAATGGCAGCTCACCTGGCGCTGATGGGCTTTCCGGTTACCCTGCACAATCGGTCAGCTGAGAACATCAGCGTCATCCACAAGCGGGGTGGCATTGAGCTGGAGAGCTACGAAGGCGGGCCCAGAGGCTTTGGGAAATTGAAGAACGTCACGTCCAGCATGCAGGAGGCGTTGGACGGGGCCGAGATCGTCATGGTGGTAGTGCCTTCTTCAGCCCATGCCGACGTTGCAGCTCTCGCTGCTCCCCACTTGCGGGACGGCCAGATTATCGTGCTTCACCCTGGCCGTACGTGCGGCGCCATCGAGTTCGACAAGGTCTTGCGCGATAACCACTGCCAGGCTGACGTGGTCGTCGCCGAAGCAGAAACGCTCATTTACGCTAGCCGCTCGGATGGGCCGGCTCAGGCACGGATCTTTCGCATCAAGGACACTGTGCCTGTAGCAGCTTTGCCCGCCCCGCGCACAGTGCAGGTGTTGGAAGCCATGGCGGAGGCCTACCCTCAGTTCATTGATGGGGTGAGTGTGCTCCATACGGGGCTGAACAACATGGGGGCCATCTTTCATCCTGCACTGACCCTCCTTAACGCTGGCCGCATCGAGTCCACAGGGGGCGAGTTCCAGTTCTACATTGACGGCGTAACGCCCTCGGTAGCTCGCGTCTTGGAGGTCCTGGATCGTGAGAGGGTAACGGTCGCCGCGGCGCTGGGCATTCGCGCCCAGACAGCACAGGAGTGGCTGAGAAGAGCGTACGCTGCCGAGGGCGCGGACCTATTCGAGGCCATTCACAACCAGGAGGGTTATTACGGTATCCTCGCGCCCAAGACCCTGAACCATCGCTACATCTTTGAGGATATCCCGATGAGCCTGGTGCCCATCGCCTCTCTTGGAAAGGCCTACGGTGTCGCCGTACCGGGTATTGAAAGCATTATGCGCTTGGCTTCCATTGTTCACCGCACAGACTACCCGCGACGAGGACGGACGCTGGAAACGCTGGGCATCGCTGGGCTGAGCGTCAGTGAATTGACGCGTTTCGTGATGGAAGGCGTGCGCCACTAAGCACCGGAGGTTGTTGCGCTTCTATCGCTACGAAGGCAGGCGTTGTGGAAAAGCGCGTCCAAGCTTGGGCCGACCTTAATGCCGCACTAACCCGCGGGCTAGCGGAGCCTGCGGGTTCTCCTATCGGCTGCGCTCACCATGCCGTGAGGTCCTTGAAAACGTCGCACCAGTTATCGGTAGTAGACGGGAGCAGGGCAGGAGGGGTTCCAACTCCCATGGCCTCGGCGGCAAGCCAAGAGGTAGTGTGATGGTGCCCCGGGTCCCCCTTGGGCGGGTGCATGCGTCGTAGCGCTAACCGTGGGACGCTAGGGAATGGTCGCAGTGAGTGGCGCCAAAGAAGAGAGGGCGCTTGGACCGTCCGCAGTCTCCAAGCGCCCCTCACCTTGCGATCTTTTCTAACTGGCCTGGAGCGAATCCCTTGTAACTGGCCATCCAGCCTCACACGGTAGGGTCTCGAGTGAGGAGGAAGTGCCACCCCAGCTGCTGGCCGCTCGCCCCGACTGCCTACGGTTTCCAGATCTCCCAAACCCTTCCCACCAGATCCGGGTTGGGCTTTAGGGTGATGTCGCCGGGGTTCCAACCCGACGGAGTTACTTCGCCGGTCTTGGCCACGTGCTGGAAGGCCTTGAGCTGGCGGAGCTGCTCAGCGGGGTTGCGTCCCACCTCGGGAGTCAGCACCTCCATGGCCCGGATGATAAAGTCAGGATCAATGATGAAACGCCCGCGAATATCCACACCGGCTGCTTCATCATATACGCCGTAGATCCTACCAATCTGGCCCCCGGCGTCTGAGAGCATGGGGAACGGCACGCCCCCCTCCACCATCTTGGACAGCTCTTGTTCCTGCCAGATCTTGTGGACAAACCGGCTATCGGTGCTCATGGCAAGGACTACCGTGTCCAGGGCTTTGAACTGATCGTACATGGCGGCGACCGCCGCCAACTCTGTGGGTCATACAAAGGTAAAGTCACCCGGGTAGAAACACAGGATGATCCACTTACCCTTGGAGTCCGATAACCTGACCGGCTGGAAGCCTACGCCCGGGACGAACGCATTGCACTCAAAGTCAACGGCTTCGCCGCCAACGCGTGCCTGCACGGTTACCTCCTGAGATGGCGCCGCACCTGCTGGGGGGGCGCTGGATGTGGCTTTGGGCATGATCGGCCCACGTGCGGGTTTAACACAACCCTCTTTTAACTCGGCCATAGAGACCTCCTGATCTGGATTTGCGAGACGTCCAGCGTACTGGCAGGTGGCTTCTGCTGGTGGGCTGGACGCTGGCGGCAGCTGTTGAAACCCACTGGCCCATCTGATCTTCAGCTGTCACCATATGAGTTTTCATAGTACCACTTTTATAGTACACTAGTACCATGTACTTTGTCAAGGTGAAAGCCCCGCCAACTGATTATCACCGAGTCTCCAGCCATCGTTGGCAGGTCATTACACGGACGGGTGACCCTGGCGTTGGGTTGGAGTAGACTGGCCCCGACGACGCAACTCCTGAGGGGTTCAAAGTGTTTGTACCCTGGAGGACGATCGCTCGGCTGTTGCCGCTGGTTTGTGTTGGTTCGCAGCAGCGGGCTTGAGCCCAAGCTCTACAAACTGTCTGAATTTGGAAAGGAGTGCGATGGAGTTGCGTTGCGCCATTTGTGGTGGTCAGCCCTGCAACAAGGGGATGGATTCGAGGCCGAGTTTCTGCCCCTCGGAATGTGCCCCGGAGGTGCTGGAGCAGGCATGGGCATGTTACGAGAACGAGGAAACGAGGCGCTTGTCCCTGGCGTCTGCCCGAACCGAAGCTGAGGGCTATTGCCGTTGGCCGCGGGTGCAAGAGGTCATGCATTTTGCCATGGGAATTGGCGCTCACCACGTGGGCATCGCGTGCTGTGTTGGGCTGGTTCAAGAAGCCAAACTTCTGCAAGGGATCCTGGAGGCTAATGGCTTTCAGGTGTCCAGCGTGTGTTGCAAGGTAGGATCGACTCCCAAGGAAAAGATCGGCTTGACGGATGCGGAAAAGATTCGACCGGGGACCTATGAGTCTATGTGCAACCCGGTGGCTCAAGCCAAGCTCCTGAACGCTGCTGAAACGCAGCTGAACGTTGTGGTCGGCCTGTGCGTGGGGCATGACAGCATCTTCTTCCGCCACTCTACTGCGCCGGTGACAGTGTTGGTGGCTAAGGATCGGGTAACCGGGCACAATCCCGCCGCCGCCCTGTACACCAGCCATTCTTATTACAAGCGACTCAAGCAGCCGTGAGGTACGGCTCTAGATCGTGGACGCGACTCGGCTGGACCGATCTCTGGCCACGGGGAGGACCAAAAGATGAAGATCACCTGCCTGGTAGACAATGTCGTCGAGGGATCATTCAGGACTTGGGCTGAGCACGGGGCAGCCTTTCTGATCGAGGTGGGCGACAAGCGGCTGTTGTTCGATGCGGGACAGAGCGGCACGGTCCTGCTGCACAACATGGATGTCCTGGGTGTAAAGGCCGATACGATCGACGCGTTGGTTCTCAGCCATGCCCATTACGACCATACCGGTGGGCTGCCAGCGCTGCTCCCCCGGTTGAGGCGAGTACCCCTGTACGCTCATTCAGAGCTCTTTGTCGAGCGTTTCGCGCAGCGCAAGGAAAAGCTCGAATCCATCGGCATTTCGCTGCCACGATCAGAACTGGCTAAGCAGGTTGATCTCCACCTCTCCGTCGAGTCCCACCAAGTTTTTCCGGGTGTGTACACGACGGGAGAGATCAGTGACCGCACCGAAGCGGAGGGGCGAAGCCCGGACCATGTAATCCGTCGAGGAGACGCCCTGGTCTCCGACCCTTACCGGGATGACCTCTCGTTGGTCATACAGGGCAAACTTGGGCTGACGGTGCTCTGTGGCTGCTGTCATGCTGGCCTGCTGAACACCCTGAACCACGTGCGCAGCCGTTTTGCTGAGACCATTGTATCGGTGGTCGGGGGGCTGCACCTTAACAAGATGGGACCAGCTGAGCTTGAAGGGCTCATCGACAGGCTTCGAAGCTATGGAGTGCAGCGATACTACCCGAGTCATTGCACCGGCCGAGGGGCGACCGGGGCTTTGATTAGCGCATCCGGGGCGAACGTAGTGCCCTGCACCGTGGGGACTGTGATAGAGGTGGATGACTAGGAACGCTCGATGGAGCAAACCCGGAGGTCTTGGCAGATTGGGGAGGAGGCAAAGCCTGGCTGTAGCTACCGGCCGCCCTTCATCCAGCGGAATGTGTCTGCATAGGAACGCCGGCAGCTGCGAACCGGTCTGGACCCGCTGCTGCCGACGTCCGCTCCCGTTACATTGCCAGCATCCTTGCCAGCGTCTCTTTGAGCAGTTTTGCGGCCAGAGCAGCCGTGATGCCCGTGGTGTCGCGGCTGGGATTGAATTCGACAATGTCGGCGCCTACCAACTCGCCATGGAAGCCTTGGATGATGTCCAATACCTGACGCGTTGCCAAACCCCCAGGCTCATGATGGGAAACCCCTGGGGCAAATGCCGGATCCAAGACGTCCAGGTCCAGCGATAGATAGACTGGGCCATGGAGAACCAGTTGCGCGTGGTGGTCCCACGAACGCATGTCAAGGATACGGACACCGTAGCGCTCGGCCTGTGCGCGCTGAGGTGCGTTCAGGGTACGCACGCCAACCTGGACGAGTTCGCGGGCCAATCCTTGTTCCATGATCCTCGCCATGGGACACGCATGGGAGTACCGATTGCCCTCGTATTCATCATAAAGATCCGGATGAGCATCCAGGTGCAGGATGCTGAGGGGCCCGTACACCTGGGCGTACGCTCTGACCAGCGGAAAGGTGATCGAATGATCTCCTCCCAGGGACAACAGCCGCCAGCCTCGTTGGAGCAGATCGAGAGCCCCTTCATGGATCCGATCCATGGCTGCGAGGGTGTCTGGCAGCGTCAGATCACCTGCATCAGACCAACGTCCATCGGAATCCAGATCAAGGCCACTCTCCGAACTGAGGTTTGATGCGCCGGATCGAAGCTGGCATCGGATGACGGAGGGCGCCTGCGCCGAACCACGCAGAAATGAGGAGAAGGCATCAAACGGTACTCCGAGCAGCGCAATGCCTCCAGGTGGCAAGTTGTCGGGGATTCGGTACATCAGTTCCTCTGGTAGGGCAAAGGCTCGCGGAATTGAGTTGGGTGGCGCCCGTGCCGAATGTTGTCCACGCTCGTAGAGTATAGCCCATGCCTGTCATACAGGAAATCCGCCGACCGCCGCGTGATCCTACGGCGGCGGCCCGTACGGCGTGTTGACTGAGAGGCGAATCTAGAGTAGAAACTGGCTGGACAATGCAGTCAAGGGTCCTCCCATCCAGGTCACTACTTGCCCCCGCGGCGCCATCGCGACTGGACCTTGGACTCATCGGAGCCGGTTGTGAACCAGAACGCCAGAGTTCCAGAGAGGAGATGACCATGGCTTCAAAAGTGTACTCGATGGAAACGGACGGTCGCAGCCACTCGGCAGCTACGGGCTTGGTGCAGCAGATGGTGACCGTGTTCGAGGCTGCGGGATTTGCCGAGATGATCAAGCCCGGCGATGCGGTGGCTATCAAGCTGCACTGTGGAGAATGGAACAACACGGCCTATCTCAGGCCCGTGTACGCCCGGACGCTGGCAGATCGAATCAAGGCGCTTGGCGGCCGGCCGTTTGTCTGCGACACCACAACGCAGACCTACTCTACCATGTCCAGCAGGGCATCGGCGCTTGATCTCCTGATCACGGCCGAAAGGAACGGCTACACCTCGGCGACGCTTGGCTGCCCGTTCATCGTGGCGGACGGGTTCAATGGAACTGATGATCTGCGAGTGGATTTGCCGGAAGGATACATCCTCAAGGAAGCCTACATCGCCAAGGCGATCGCGCTGGCAGACGCGATGATTGTACTGACCCATTTCAAAGGCCATCCCCTGGGCATCATCGGAGGTTCTATCAAGAACCTGGGCATCGGCGCCCAGTCCAAGCGGGGCAAGATGAACGTCCATATGGGTGGGCATCCACGGTATGGCCTTGGTCCCGCCACGGACTTTCACCCGGAAAGATGCAAGGGCCGCAATGGCTGCGATCGCTGGGAGGAATGCGAGGGGTCTTGCCCGTATGGCCTCTTTCACGTAACGAATGACTCTATTGAATGGGATAGGGAGCTCTGCGTGAACTGCCTGGCCCACTTGGGCGCGAACACGTGGTGCGGAGTGACCAACAGAGCCCAATTGAACGCACAGGCATCGTGCGCAGCAATGGCGGACGCTTGTTTGGCCACGGTCAAGACCGTAGGCCGGGACAAGGTGGGGTTCATCAATATGGCCATTGACGTCTCGCCGTTTTGTGACTGCATCCCGTTTGCGGATATGCCGATCGTTCCGCAACTGGGCGTTTTCGCCGGCCGCGACCCGGTCGCCCTGGACAAGGTGTCGGTGGACAAGGCGGCCGCTGCGCCCGGGGTACCGGGTTCCGCTGCCGAGGACTATGATGCCTCTGCTCCTGGGGCAATCAAGTTCTCACCAGTGGCAGGGCGCAACTTTGACGACATCAGCGAGGAGATCCAGCTGGTGACCGGCTCGCTCAACGGTCTGGGCAGCCTGGACTATGAGTTGGTTACCGTGGAGCCCGTGGCCGACGAGAGACTTTGGCGCTTCCCCGATCTTCGCACCATGCGTGACAAGTTCGGGCGGCTCTATGCGAAAGAAGATCCGTTCCCCCGGGACAGGCATGGGGGTCGCGGCTACCTGCGAGAAGATGGCGTGGATATGGATGCGGTGACTGGTGCCGGTACGTAACCTGCTGATAGCCGCGCATTAAGGAGGGACTGATGACCCAAGTTCCGCAGGGAGTCCAGCACGTGGCGATGGCCATGGAGCTGGCACAGAACGCTCGCGACGCAATCAGCGGACTGGCTGATGTTGAACAGCAGTGGAAAGCGGATGCCGATGAGAGGCTCAGCCGTACGCTGGCTATGCTGAGCGAAAACGCAGAGCGCTACTTTCTCAAGACCAGGATGTGCCTGCCCTTTGCCCGGAGAAGCGAGGAGGCAGCACGATCGCTGGAGGCAACGCTGGCAGCACTGGTTGCCAGCTCGACAGACGGACAGGCCGATGTGAGCACGGCCCTCGCTGCGCTGGAAAAAGCCGTCCGCACGCTGGATGAGAGATCCCAGATGCGGGGCATGGCCATCACATGAACGCTCGCGGCACAGCGCCATGAAGAAGGTCTTGATCACAGGTGGGGCGGGTAGCCTGGGCAGCGAGATAGCGCTCCAGTTGGCCGCTGCAGGCCATCATGTGCGGGTGTTTGACTTGCCTGCCTGCAACTATGAGCCGTTCGAGCAGACGGCAACGGTGGATATCGTGAAGGGGGACATTGCGGACCCAGCACAAGTGCTGACGGCTGTGGCGGACGTCGATACGGTCATTCATCTAGCTGCGCTTCTGCCTCCTCCAAGTGAGGCGAGCCGTGACGCCACGATGGCCATCAATGTGGGTGGAACTGCCAACGTGATCGCTGCCCTGAAACGGACAAGCCCCGACGCGCTCGTGATCCTCAGCTCATCTGTCTGTGTGTACGGATATACCAGCGCCTCCGTTCCTCCTGTGGCTGTATCGTTCCCTGTGCAGCCTGTGGATCTCTA
>DDYO01000221.1 GCA_002348045.1 Anaerolineales bacterium UBA2232 | reverse complement strand
CATTGTCACCTGGGCTGGCTGGATGAGGAACGAGGTGCTCTTGAGAATGCCAAGAAGCACTATCAGCAAGCCGTGCAACTCGACGCCACCAGCCTCCTGGCAACGGTCAGACTTGGGATGGTGCACTTTCGACTGGAGGAGACCGGCCCCGCCATCTTCCAGTTCCAGCGTGCACTGGAGCTGAGCCCGGCTGACCTGGACGCGCACTACTATCTTTATGCGATTTACCGCCAGGCTAACATGGAACGGGAGGCTGTGGAGCAACTGCGGCTGATCAAAATGGGAGAGAAGCCAGAGGTTCTGGCCAAGTTGTTCAAGCGCCACGGAGAGGACAACTTCCGGCTTTCCCGCTACGCAGAAGCCATGAAGGACTATGAACTGGCGCTGCAGGTGGATCCGAACTCGTTGGATGCGTACGTCGCACTGGGTGACTTGTACTACCTTGAACACCAGCCCAGTACAGCCCTGGAAACCTGGGGACGGGGATTGTGGTTAGATTTCTCTCAGGCTATGGCGGAACGGATGGCCGCTGTGGCCGCTGGCGTCGCAGAGACGTGGCCTGTGGTTACCCTTTTGCGTGATGCTGCCCAACAGCATCCAGGGGATGGCCGATACCCGTTTTTGATCTCGATCCTGTTGCAGCACCTTGGCGAGGAAGAGCTAAGCACTGAAATGGTCGAGGCTGCAGTCAAGATGAGCCCGACGCAGCTTCAGGCATACAAGGAGCTTGGGGAACGCTACATCCGCTCAGGGGAGAAGGATAGGGCGTGTTCTACCTTTCAGGCTGGCGTGGATGCAGCATGGGGCCAGGAGGAAGTCTTTCGGTGCCGTGTCTGTGGCTATGTGACCGGCGAAGAACAAGAGCGGTGTTTCCAGTGCAACCGCTGGGGCGCCTTTGAGCACATGAGCCGCAGCGATGCGATGGTTCGAGGGACTTCGGGCCGCAAACTCCTGCAGCAGGTCGCGGGGGTCCGCCGCAGCCTTGGCACGGTTTGGCGCCGCATCGCTGGCGAACTGACTGCTGGAGATAGCACGCCCGATGTTGGCTGACCTGCGGATCGCATCAGGAGATGTTTATGGTAAGTGAATCGTGGAGTGAACTCGGCCCACAGATGATTGGCCGGACTGACGATGTGGCTCGCGTGTTGCGCACGGTGGCTGACGCCGAGTGCTGCTCGGTAGTGGGAGTCAGCAATATCGGCAAGTCGACGCTGCTGCGCGCCCTTGCGTTGCCTGCGGTGGTACGAAATCACGCGGAGGCGCCAATCGCCGAGGCCCTCTTTGTCTATGTAGATTTCAACCTGACCCTGCAGCTCACGGAACAGGGTTTTTATGAGGTCATCCTCCGCTGCCTGTTGGCCACTCTAAAAGCCGCGGATGCGCCTCCGGAGCTTGTTGCTGAGATCCAGAAGGCCTATCAAGAAGTGATTACGGCCAGCAGCCCTATGCTGATGGCGCTCGCCTTTGAACAGAGCATGGAAGCCTTGATGTCGCAGCCGAGTGGTTGGGTCGTGCTCCTCCTTGATGAGTTTGACGAGGTATTTGCGGGGCTCGATTCGCAGATCTTGGTGCGACTGCGTGCTCTGAAGGAGAGGAAGTGGTCTCGACTGTGCTATGTCACTGCTACAGATCGACCACTGGCCAACATACGCTGGGAACGGCAGGTTGGCGAGTTCTGTGAGCTCTTTGATGGGCATAGCCTTTATCTGGGCCCGCTGACTCCTGTCGACGCGAGCCAGTTTGTCGATGCGTGGTCCCAGAGGAGTGACGTCAAGTTCACTCGTCAGGAGACCAACTTTGTGATGGACTGTGCGGGAGGACATCCTGGCCTGATGCAGGCAACCCTGCGGTTTCTTCGCCGGACGGTGCAGGAACGCTCTTGGCGACCCGAGCCTGAAGACGATTCGCGTTTGCGACAGGAGCTGGCCGGTGACGCCAGCGTGCGGCTGGAGTGCGCCAAGCTGTGGACCGATTTGACCGGCGAGGAACAGGAGACGTTGCTGACTTGGCTGGACGGTTCAAACGGAGGACACAACACTCAGACGCTGGAGGAAAAGGGCATTCTGCGCGAGTCGTCCCAGGGAAAGGTTGTGTTTGGTTGCCTGTTTGCCGGGTTCGTGAGACGGCAGAGCCTGGTCCGTCGCCGTGAGCCGCTAGGTGTGCGTGTGGATGTCGAGTCTGGCGATGTGTGGGTGGACGGAACTGTGTGCGGCGTGCTGACGGGTCTGGAGTACAAACTGCTCCTGCTGCTCTACGGTAATCTCAACAAGATCGTTGACAAGTACCATATCGTTGAGGGGGTCTGGGGCGAGAACTATATCGACGAAGTGGATGATGCGCGCATTGAAAAGCTCATCAGCCGGCTGCGGGAGAAGCTGGAGCCAGGCGTCAAAGACTCTCGCTATTTGACCACGGTGCGCGGTCGGGGCTACAGGCTAGTGAGCCCAGAGTGATGTAAGGTGTCAGCTTCCCGTCCGCCCGGTGTCATGCAGACATACGTTGGTGGGATAGAATGAGCATGATGGCCGGGTGCAGGCCGCCCGGCCGAACAGGAATTGACGATCAAATCATATTTGAAACGATCTCAGGAGGAGGAATACGATGGCATCACTTTTGCAGCGAGTGACGACCTTGATTTCGGCAAACTTGAACTACCTGGTTACCAAGGCACTGAGAGCCAACAGTATGGCTGTCATTGACGAGTACATCCGTCAGGTAGAGGATAACCTCGATGCTCTCGAGGACGCCGCCGCTACCGTTGGAGGTGAGGCCAAGACGCTTCGTCGCAAGTACGATCAGTTCGACGCACAGCTCCAGGAGCTGGATGGGAACATCAACCTGTTCATCAAGCAAGGCAAGGACAGCCTCGCTCAGGCAGCCCAATACCGCTACAACACGGTCAAGCGGCTGGCGGATACCTATTCCGAGCAGGCCCGCTCCCAGGAGGGCGAATACCAGAAGCTTCTCGATGCCAAGATCAAGCTGGAAGCCAAGCTAACCGAAACGAAACGGGAACGCACCGAGCTTCAGGCAATGCTGGATTTGGCCAAGAGCAAGGAACTTACCCACAAAGTGGTCGAGGGTGTTGCGGGTGTCACTACCCAAGAGAGCGGCATCGCCGAAATCCGTGACGAGATTCAGCGTCGCCTAGACAAAGCCAGCGCTCAGGGGGAGATTGACTCCAAGCGCTTGGACAACCAGATGGCCGAGGTTCTCGAGCAGGATACGATCGACCGCCAGCTCGCGGAACGCAAAGCCAAGCTGGGCCTTCTTTAACCGTGGTAGACCTGGGGGGCTGGCCAAGCCAGCTCCCCAGGAGCGGAAAGTCGAGCTAGGGGTTGGCCAAAAGGCCAGCCTTGGCATCCCACAAGTGCAGCATGACCAGGCAAGCAGGCGGTATTTGCGCATCTCGGTGTGCCTGGAGAGTTGATCTGGGCGCCCGATCTTGGCGTGCTGAGTCGCTCTGACGAACCCTGAGCCAGCCCTGGAAGGGTTGACCCAATCGGCCCTCCCGCGCCGCTCGCCTGGCACGTCAACGACCTGTTTGGTTTAGCCGATGGCTCAACCTCTGGAGATGGAAAGATGAATCGAACACGGTGGGTGTTTCTCGTTGTGGTCCTGGTTTCTGTGGCGATCGTGGCCGCCTCGGTGCTGGTACAGCGTGCCGGCGGAGTAGGGCCTCTGATCGAGCCGCCGCAACCCCTCGAGGTGAGGATCGTTTGCGCTCTGCCCGTAGAGCCGTTTGTCCAAGAGGCGGCGAGAACATTCAATGCGGGAAACCACAAGCTAGAGGGCCGTCCCATCCGCGTAACTGTGGAACCCATGGACGGTCTTGCGGCGATGGGTCGTTGGGAGCGTCAGGAGATGACACCCATTCCAACGGTGTGGATTCCGGACAGTCGCTACCTGGTGGAGCTGGTGAATGCGACCTTGAAGGAGACTCGCGGGCGTGACGTTTTCCTGACCGGAGGAGAGTACCGGCTGCGACCGATTGCAGTATCCCTGTTCTCTTGGGGGATCTATTCATCGCGGCTGCAAGTGTTGCGCGCCAAGTATGGCGAGGTCGATTGGCAAGCGATCCATGACGCAGCTACGGCAAAAGGTGGCTGGCCAGAGCTTGGTGGCCCGGCCGAGTGGGGCTACTTCAAGCTGGTGGTGCCTAACCCCCGCAAGAACGTGGCAGGCCTGACGGCCATGGTCGCTGCTGCCGGGGAGTACTATGGCAAGACGGACATCACCGTCGCGGACGTTACCAATTCCGAGTTTCAGACGTGGCTCAAGGAGCTAATGGGGGCGGTGACCGATTTTAGCAGCCTTGGCTCATACTCAGTTGAGAACCTTGCCCTGTTCGGCTATTCCATGGGAGATGGCGGCCAATTGCTGGAAAGCGAACTGCTCGTAAACATGGCCGGAATTCAGATGCGCTGGCAAGACCCGCTAGTCATCGTATATCCGACGTATGTGACCTGGTTCGACTTTCCCTTTAGCGTCTGGATGGGCGACGAGACAACGGCACAGGAAAAGAACGCCGCCCTCGAGTTTCAGCGGCATCTGCTGCAAGCGGACGTACAAAAAGGCGCGGTAAAGTTGGGCTTGCGGCCGGCCAACACGGAAGTCTCCATTAACGAGAGCGACAGCTTGCTTGTCAAGTGGCAACCCCAGGGTGCGATGGTGGTGGTGCCCCGCACCACCCGCATGCGCTCGCCCGATCGCGATGTCCTGCTGACTCTCTTGCGGTGGTTTGACCTGAACGTGGGCGAACGCTAGGAGGTTCACGATGAGTCGGCCGGTGAAATCCCCAAGATCACGAGCCTGGATATGGCTGCTCTTTGTCGCCGCGTTATTAGTCTTGGTGGGATGCATCGCATGCTACATAGTATACCAGTTTGCGCAACGAGACGTGCGAGTGGACAACAAGGTCACTCTGGAGATCGCCCATTCGCCGGAGAAGCGCGCTCTCTTTGAAGAACTGATCAAACGCTACAGCGCAAAGCGACCACGAACGCCCTCTGGGAAAGCCATCGAGTTGACCCTGCGATCTGCTGAGCCGGATGCGATGATCGAAGCGGCTCTTGCGGGCCAGTTCCAAGTGATCTGCCCGGACTCGTCCATCTGGCTCTCACAACTGGAAAAGGACTGGCAAGAGCAGACTCGATCGGAAACATCTATCGTGGGGGAAACGACCCGCTTCGCTCTGAGTCCGTTGGTGATTGCCATGTGGGAAGATGTGGCCCGGTCCTTGGGCTATCCCGCGAAGGCGATTGGGTGGGCTGATCTCTTGTCAGCTGCGCGCAACAATTCTGATTTCAAATGGAGCCATCCTTCCACTTCATCGGCGAGCGGTCTTCTGGCTACCCTGGCGACATTCTATGCTGGCGCTGGCAAGACGCGCGGCCTGACCGTTGATGACGTCACCAATGAAAACACCTTGGCCTATGTTGCCGCACTGCAAAAGACGGTACGTTACTATGGTGAAGGTGAACTGGCAGTGATTGAGCAGGTGACGGCCAAAGGGCCAGACTATCTGGACGCGTTCGTGGTCCAAGAGCAGCTCCTGATCGGGTTCAACCAGAGCAACAAGGGCAAGTTGATCGCTATCTACCCGGTCGAAGGCGCGATGTGGGCCGACCATCCCCTGGTGTTCCTGGAGAGGACGAGCACCACATCTGAGGAGCGGCTAGCGTATCGCAGCCTGCGTGACTATTTGTTGACACAAGAGGCACAAATGCTGGTGCTGGCCAATGGGTACCGTCCCAGCGACCTCAGCATCTCCCTTACGTTGGCGGCCTCACCCATTCATGCGCAATACGGCGCGGACGCCTCTCAGCCCAAGACTACGCTGCAGATCCCGAGTCCTAGCGTGATTCAAGTGGTGCGGGATGTGTGGCAGTATGCCAAGCGCAAGGCCAACGTGTACCTTGTGGCAGATGTATCCGGCAGCATGCAGGGCGACAAGCTGACCCAGGCCAAAGAGGCGCTGCAAACGTTCCTGGGCTTGGTCCAAGGTCAACAGGAGCGTGTGGGCCTGATTGTCTTCTCGTCCAGCGCGAGGGAGGTCGTGCCCATGGCTGAGCTTGAGACCAATCTGCAAGCCCTGCAGTCGGCTATCGGAGGGCTCAATGCCGGCGGCAACACGGCGCTCCTGGATGCCGTTGATCTAGCCCTGCGGCGGTTGCAGGAGCAGGATGACCGTGAGCGTATCAATGCAGTGGTGGTGATGACTGACGGCATTGAGAACGCCTCGAGCGTTCAACTGAGCAGCTTGACATCCAGGCTGAGCCAGACCAGCAAGTCGGGCTTGCCGGTAGTGGTCTTTTGTGTCGCCTACGGTAGTGACGCGGATATGAGGGTGTTGGAGGCCATGGCTTCGGCGAGTGGCGGGCAGACCCGTGTGGGCAGTCCGACAACGATCCGTGAGCTCTACCGACTGCTTTCTACCTATTTCTAGCCAAAGCGCTGCACGCGTGTGGGCGACAAGGGGTGGTCAATGGTCAGGAATGATCCCATGAAAAAGCGGGTGACGTGGGCGATTGTGGAACACGCCGTGTTCCGTTTGGAGAGTGCTCTCACCATCGCGTTGACCCTCATTCTGATCTTTCTTGTTCCGCAGCCATTTCCCTGGTGGCAGTGGTGGTAT
Source organism: Anaerolineales bacterium UBA2232 (assembly GCA_002348045.1). The sequence goes on along the minus strand of DDYO01000221.1, from coordinate 28,809 downwards.
TGGCTGGTGCTCGGCCTGGCCGGTGAGGCACTGGTAGTATATACGAGCATCACCGATGAAACCACCGGGCGACGAATTGTGTCCGATATGCTGCGGCAGCAGTTCAACCCACGCGAAATTCGAAGCCCCCAGTATCGGCAACGGCTGGAGAAAGCGCTGGACTACCGCCAGCGGATCGAGGACCACGTGCAGAGCACTCAGAAGGGAATCCTGCGTGATCACTTGCTGGAGACGACAGGCGGGATCGCTGACTGGGTAGCGAACGTGTTCGGCTTGGCAAAGCGCCTTGACCTCTACTACGCCGATGATGTCTTGACCAGGGATCGGCGCGATGTTCCCCGGGATATCATCGAGCTTCGGAAGCGACTGTCGCGGGAGGACAATGCAAGGGTCCAGCAGCAGTTGCAGCAAGCTATCTCTAGTAAGGAAGAGCAACTGGTAACCCTGCAGAAACTGCAGGATACCATGGAGCATGCCGAATACCAATTGGAGACGACATTGACTGCTCTGGGAACGGTGTATTCCCAGATTCAGTTGATCGGAGCTAAGGACATCGGATCGGGTCGGTCCCAGCGGTTGAGAGAGGATATCTCCGAGCAAGTAGCTGCGCTCAAGGCGCTCCAGGAAACGCTGGACGAGGTCTACCAGACGTCACGCGTGTAGAGCCTCGTAACATGCCGGTCCGAGGCAAGTCGGTTGTCTAGTTGATCAGGAGGTCTAGGACAGTGAGCGAGCGAGGTTGGATGGGGCGCATCAGCCGACAGGCTATCCTGTTGGTGTTGTTTGCGGGCCTGGTGATGGCTCCCGCGTGCTCGACGACGCCCAGGTTGCAGGGTGAGGTCATTGTCTTTGTGGGCGCTCCGCTATCGGGATGGCAAGCAGACGGGGGTCAGACGGTAGTGGGGGGAGTTCGCCTGATGGCCGAGCGACTGAACGCTGCGGGCGGGCTTCTGGGAAGGCGGGTGAGCGTGGTGGCCCTGGACGATGAGGCGGATTCTGACGTGGCGGCGCAAGTCGCTGAGCAGGTGAAGGTGGCCATCGAGCAGGGACAGCAGGTGATTGCCGTCATTGGTCACTACAATAGTGGCCAAACCCTGGCGGCCATGGAAATCTACAAGGATTTGCCGCTGGTTGTCGTGACGTCGACCGCCACTGATGTCTCCATCACGCAAAAGGGATACCGCAACTTTTTCCGGGTGAATGCCACTGACGCAGCTCAGGGCCCTGCTGCAGCGCGCTTTCTGGTGCAGCGGCTGGGTGCCCAGCGGATTGCCGTGGTCTATGCGGATAACGAATATGGTCGAGGATTACGGGCGCAGGTGGCCGGTGCGCTGCGAGCGCTGGGAGTCGCGCCGGTCGCTGAAATCGAAATACCTGAGGGAGCAGTCACCCAGGCCCGCGCAGTCGAGCAAGTGAGAGTTGTGCAGCCCGATGCGATCTTCCTGGCCGGCTACGAAACCGAAGGCTATGTACTGCTGCCCGAGCTCCGTGAGGCAGGAATCACAGCGGCCTTTATGGCCAGCGACGGCTGCTTTCTGTACGAGTTCATTGATGGCTCGGGACCCGCAGCGGAAGGGGCCTATGTGAGCGGCGTTACCCCGGATCCTAAAGTAGCCATCGAAGCCAAGTGGCGGGCGGAGTATCAGCAGATCGAGGCGCGCAATCCCGGGACCTACAGCATCGCCGGCTACAGCGCAATGGCAGTGATTGCTGAAGGAGTGAAAAGAGCTGGTACGCTGGAGGCAGGCAAGGTTACCGAAGCCGTCCGTTCCCTGGATTTTGAGAGCCTCGTTGGGCGGGTCAGCTTTGACGCGGCCGGTGATCTCAAGGAACAACGAGTCTACATCTTCCAGGTGCAGAATGGGGACTTTGTTCAGGTGCCGGACCAGTAAGGCTGCTTTCCTGGCTCGCCAGTTCGGAGCCCCCGCGTTCTCTCCAAGGAGCGCGGGGGCTTTTGTTTCTACGATGCGGGCGAGGGGGAAATGTTCCTGGTACGCAGGGGCGGAACAGGGGTCCTGCTGTTTCGGAGACTGGCATCCCTTGGCTGGATGTGTGTCTCACGGTATAATCCCCAGCAATCTGATGCGGGAGGGTTGACGTGGGCGGTCCTCGGATTGCCATAAGGATTGGGCCGATTGCCATTGCCTGGTACGGTATCCTGATCGTCGGCTCCGCCTTGGTGGCGGCTTACGTGGCAGAACGTCAGGCGTTGCGCAAGGGCGAGGACCCGGAGCACATTTGGAATGCGCTGATGCTCTGCCTCTTGCTGGGCATGATCGGTGCTCGGCTCTACCACGTCGTTTCTAGCCTGGACTATTACCTGCAGAATCCTTTGGATATCTTGAACCTGCGCCACGGAGGGTTGGCCATTTATGGCGCGGTGGCTGGAGGGGCCCTGGGACTGTGGATATACGTGAGGCGCAATGGGATGCCATTCGACCGCTGGGCTGATTTCGCCGCTCCTGGGCTGGTGCTGGCCCAGGCCATTGCCCGGTGGGGCAACTACCTGAACCAGGAGTTGTACGGCTTTCCTACGTCGTTACCCTGGGGTATCACTATTGATGAATTTCACCGGATTCCTCCGTACACCGACCTACAGCAATACCCACTGAGCACGCGATTCCACCCCACCTTTCTCTACGAATCCATTGCCTGTTTCTTCTGCTTTGTCATCCTTCTAACTGTATCGCGCCTTTTCGAAGAGCGACTGAAGGACGGTGACGTCATCCTGCTCTACGGTGTCCTCTATCCGTTGGTACGGCTTTTCACCGAAACCCAGCGCCCGGACGCATGGAGAATCGCCGGGGTGGCCACAGCGCAATGGATTTCACTGGCGGCCATCGTGTTATGCGGCGGTCTCCTTCTCAGGCGACATCGGAACGGCTCAACGGTTTTGGCTGAAAAGGAATCTTCGACAGAATGATGTCCCTGGTGATGGCGCGTGGATCGTCGCTGAAGGTGTGCAGGGTCTGCCGAGCAAGACCTGTGCCATAGTGACTGCATACCAGGGATAACCTCGTGCTTCCACTGCCTTATGCCTCACCCTGGAACTGGCTCCTGTATGCGCTGGCAGCGCTGGACTTGGGTCTCTTGGCTGCGGGGTTAGTATGGGGTCAGAAGGATGTCGAGGGAACGGGCCGTCTGCCCCGCCCGCTGCGGTTAACCCTTTCGGCGATCCTGCTTCTGGCAGCCCTGCTGGGCTGGCGAGCAGCAGCGAGAAGCACTGATGCTGAGGCGTATGCGGCGTTAGTCGGTGCGGGCATGGTTTTTGGTTTTGTGGGAGACCTGATCATGGCCCGAGTGGTGCCCACGGCGAATCGCCTGGTAGCCGGGATGCTTGCGTTTGGGTTGGGTCATGTGCTGTATATTGGAGGCTTTCTCTACCTACTGGCAAATGGACCAGTGCATGACTGCTGGCGCACTGTTGTGGCGCATGCGATACTCATACCTCTCGGGCTGTGGGCGTGGTGGGCCATCGTACGCCGGCCGGGAGGAAGTCGGAGCATCAACGCAGGCAGCTTGGCATACGCCCTGCTGATGTCGGTGATGGTAGCCCTGGCGGTGTCTCTGATTTTGTCAGATGTGCGGTATTGGACACTTGCTTTCGGCGTGCTGCTGTTTTTGTGCTCAGATCTCGTCCTTGGCAACTGGCAGGTGAAGGGGCATGTGTGGTCACCGGTCAACGATGTCGTGTGGAGCACCTACGTGGTTGGCCAACTGCTGATTGTGTATTCGGTGGCAATTGCGGTGAGGGTGATGGGCTGAAGGTTAAGGACAGCGTAATGTGTGACTGGCTCGATAGCCAGGTGGTACTACCTTCATACTAGGAGTAAGAGGAGGTTCAAGTTGAACATAGAAGCCAGGTTAGGAGCGATTGAGGACCAGGAAACGCGGTTGGCGGTGGTCAATCTCTTCGAAGGAGTCACAACTCCGGGAGGAGCGACAGCGGCGATAGATCAGAAGCTAGGCGGTATGGTCCAGGAACTCCTGTCCGAGGGCGATTTCAGGGGTAAACTGAACGAAACCTCCCTCCTGTATGCGCCTCAGGGGGCTCCTGTGAAGCGCGTCCTGGTGCTGGGTCTGGGCAAGGCCAGTGAGTTTGACTTGGAGAGAGTCCGTCAGGTTGCTGCCACCGCCGCGAACAAGGCACGGTCCCTCGGCGTCGCCAGCTACTGCACTATCCTTCACGGTGCCGGGGCAGCGGGGCTAGATCCGGCAGCGGCGGCCCAGGCCCTGGCCGAAGGCACCTATCTGTCTCAATACCGCTTTGAAGAGCACCGCTCAGAGCCAGATCAAGATGAAGAACGCACCGAACTGGAAGCCGTATCGGTGATTGTACTCAAGCAAGAACAACTGGAAGCGGTCCAGGCGGGTCTTCAGGTCGGCACAGCCGTTGCCGAGGCGGTGATTTGGGCAAGGAACTGGGTGAACCAGCCGGCGAACTTTGCTACTCCGGCCCTCCTGGCGGACGCAGCGAGGAAATTGGCTGAGAGCAAGGGACTCCGTGCTCAGCTCCTGGGTCCAGTGGAGATGCGCGAACTGGGTATGGGAGCCCTGTTGGGAGTGGCTCAGGGTAGTAACCAAGAACCCCGGTTTGTCATTCTGGAACACAATCCCGAAGGAACACAGGCAGCTCCCGTGGTTCTGGTGGGCAAAGGCATTACGTTCGACAGTGGTGGGATCTCTATCAAGCCCAGTGAACACATGGAAGCCATGAAAGGTGACATGGCAGGTGCTGCCACGGTGATTGCTACGATGGGTGCAGTGGCCGATCTCGGCTTGCCACTACGGGTGGTAGCGCTCATCCCGGCGACGGAAAACCTTCCGAGTGGCAGTGCCTTCAAACCCGGCGATGTGCTCAAGACCATACTGGGCAAGACGATTGAGGTAATCAGCACTGACGCCGAGGGCCGATTGGTGTTGGCTGATGCCCTGGGGTACGCCCAGCAATACAAGCCTGAAGCGATCATCGACCTGGCGACCCTTACTGGCGCGTGTGTGGTGGCTCTGGGTAGCGTGGCGGCAGGGCTCTTTTCCAACAACGATTCGCTGGCAGCCAAGGTCGAAGCCGCCGCGCAGCTCACTAACGAAAAGGTGTGGCGCCTGCCTCTCTGGAAGGAGTACGCCGAGCAGATCAAGAGCCCGGTGGCAGACATGAAGAACACCGGAGGCCGTCCAGCAGGCGCGATCACGGCAGCCATGTTATTGAGTAGATTCGTGGCCGAGTATCCCTGGGCACACCTCGATGTCGCCGGGGTGACGGACAGTGACAAGGAGATGCCGTATCAGCCCAAGGGCGCCACTGGGTACGGAGTGCGCTTACTGGTTCAGTTGCTGCGCAACTGGAGCTAGCTGAGCTGGATCGGACCCGCGATGAGCGGACAACCGAAATCCTGACACAGGCCCCGAACGGCTTCGTTCGGGGCCTGTGCTTGATGCAGCAGAGCGGCTGGCGGGACGTCCAGGCTCGGACTTATCGTTTAACCACGACGGGAAGCCACACCTGTGCAGGAGCTGGGCTTGGGGACGGATCCAGAGTCGGAATCCGCGTGGTTGTACCTGTGGCAGATGGAGTGGCAGTGGGGCTTGACGCCGCGGGAGATGAGGTGCTCGTGGCCGTGCGCGTGGCAGATGGAGTAACGGTGGGGCTCGACGCCGTGGGTGACAAGGTGCTCGTGGCCGTCGGCGTGGCTGTGGAGGATGGTGTAGGGGAAGGTTCTGCTTGGCTGATGGTTNNTGCCACGTGCCGCTGCGCCGATCGCGCCATACCACATGAATATCCTGCCCGTTGGTGGCCACGTCAGGGTCTGCAACAAGGTGGCCGCCAGGGGTCACCACACGCTCTTGCCACTCACGGCCGGCGTCCCTGCTGTAGCTGATCTGGATATTGGTGCAAGGATAGGGATAGTTCTCCCAGACAAGGGCGATCAAGCCATCCTGGGCAGCCATCCTGGGGTGGCGGGCGCCCAGCGTTCTCACATGAGTGGGAGAGACCCAGAGTTGGCCTCCGAGTCCAGCGCTGGCGCGAAACAGTCCCATGGGTTGGCTTGCGGACCAGTCCAAGTGCTCCAACTGAATCCACGCTGCATATACCTGAGAGTCCGTCGCGGCCAGGGCGACGTCATGGGCCCCATAGCTGGTACTTGGGGGATTCAGTGCCATGCTCCAAACCAGGCCACAGTTGCCAGAACTAGCTTGGCCCATTTCCCAGGTGATTCTGGGTACTTGCTGCCACAGCAAGTGCACTTGGCTACCCGACGCGGTGAGAGCGATTCCCTGATAGGCTGCTCTGCGCAATGTATCGTTTGTGGCGAGGCTCGAGTCTTTGATGGTGGTGGCCGTCCACGTGCCCTGGAATTCACGCCGATAGACCCGCAGCCATGAGGGCAGGAAAGGCACCCCTACCAAGACCTGGTCACCACAGAGGGTTATGGCCGGCTCCCAGGCCATCTGCCCGGTAATGCTGTCGTCCAAGATACTGCTTGCTACTACGGTCGCGGGCGACCAGGTCCCATCGCTGTCTCTTTGACGGTGCAGGATCGTCCACAAGCCGCTGCGGTACTCTTGCCAGACCACATGCACCTGCTGGGCGGTGGCTACGATTGCAGGTGCCCTGGCTTCGATCTCACTATCACTCAACCTGAGGCCTTGGGTCCAGTCAGCATCCCGGTGCGGACGCATGCTGTAGTAGATGTTGGTTCGGCCTTCTCGCTGTTCGGCCCAGACCACGTGCAGCTGATCCCCGCCTGCGGCGATACGGGGATTCGTGACCATTCCAGGTCCGTCGGTGAGCTGGCGCTCAGTGACCCAATCCACTGTGGACACAGGCTGGAGCTGGAGGAATGACGGCGGGTAATCCTGGATCATTTCCGCGAGTACGCGCCCGGTGCTGAAGGGAGTCTCAAAGCCCATCAATTCACCCACCGTGGGGCAGATGTCGGTGAGTTGCCGGAAATCAGCAATCTCGGTGCCCTGGCGGATATCAGGGCCGACGGCAAGGACGAAGACATGGCGACACCCGTCTGATATGCCGCCAACCTTCTCCCAGAGCCTTTCGTCACGGCCGTGGCTGGCGGTCACAATCAGCGTGGTCTGGTCCTGGTACTGAGGATCGTGCTGCACATAGTCCCACAGTTGCCCAATGACCCGATCCGCTTTGGTGATCGCGGTAAGGTAGCCGCTCCAGCCATAGCCCTTTTCGACGGCCAGGTCGATGCCTGCCAGTTGCACGAACACCAGGGAGGGATGGTGCTGTTGCAGCACCAGCTGCAGTTCGCTCCAGGTCTTGTCGTCAGCTTTTTCCCCATTGAAACGGTCATCTACCGACGCCTGAAACCGATGGGGGTATTGGTGGCCTGGGTCGGGCAGTGGATATGCATATGAGGGATCATAGAACAACGGGTGGCTGCTGTAGTTGACCATCGCGCTTTCACGGTGGCCGGAGACGACCCAAACTTTGTTCACCGGGATATCCGGATAGGCTGCCCGGTAGTACTCGAAGATGGTAGGGAACTGAGGCCTAAGGTGGCGGTAGTAATACATACTGGATTCGCTGACCTCTAGGCAGCCATCCACGATGGAATAGTTGCCGGCCGTTACTATCGTCCGCCCGAGGTTGTACACGTTTCGATAGAGGGTCCCTTGTGGCCGGAGGTCGTTCCACATGCGCGGGATCACTGCGGAGGGGTTGTCCGCGCCAAAGGCTTCTGTATAGCGGAGTCCCCCGATGCTGACGACGATCACGTTGCGGGTGCGATAAGGACCGGCAGCAACGATTGGCGCCGACTGGCCGGTTACCTGGCCAGGAGAGGCACGGACAGCCACGGGGTGGATCGCCAGGCAATGCAGCAGCCAGCACGTCATGAGACAACGAACCGTCCGGCTGTGCCACACAGGCGCTGATGACTGACTAGAGCAGCGCAATATCACCTCCATGATGGGGTAGCCGGACCATAGGCCGACGTGCCCCTGGCGCAGTTGTGCTGGTGGTACGGTCGGGCACTTTCGCCACCGCGCTGGTATCAATGGCGCAGCTTGGCATGCCAGGCGACGACGCCAGGTAAGCCATGGAGCAGCAGAGTGATTGGATGGGGCCCTCGCCCCTGAGCAACGAGCGGATTTCCGATGACCTGATTCCCGTGGCTGTCGAACGCTACGGGAATCAGGGTCGCTGGAGATTCCAGGTCAACCAGAGGTGGGTCCGACGTGATCGGGTCGCACATCATCGTGCCTCCCTCTAGCTTCTAAGCACGCTGATCCCAAGGTTATCAGCATGGTCACCGATGCGCTCCAGGTTGCGCAGGGTTTCAATGAAGAGGATCTCGGCCTTGGGGGTACAGATGCCCTGCTCCAGGCGCTGTTTGTGTGACTCTCGAAAGCCCCATTCGAGGATGTCAATCTTCTCCTCATCGTCTTTCACGGTCTGCGCGATGGACTTGCTGCCCGTTTCCACGGCCTTGACCGCGGCGTGCCAAACCAGGACGACAAGGTCATGAAGCTGCTGGATTTCCTCTACTGCTTGCGGACTGAACGGAATTCCCTCACGAATGCGCTCCTGACCAGCCTGCGCCAGGTTCTCGGCCATGTCAGCGACACGTTCAATGTCAGTAATGAGGTGCTTGAGTTGGATGCAACGCTGTCGCTCCATGTCGTTCAGATGACTGCTGAGAAGACTGTCAAGGAAGCCCTCGACGGTCCTGGTCAGTGGGTCAATCTCTTCACGTTCGCGTTCCAGAACCTTGCGAATGGATTCCTCATCGAGGTCCAGCAGTGCAACCCGGCTCCACTCCAGCATCTCGCCTACCATCTTGCCCAGGCGGATGACCTCCTTGCCGGCCTGGCTCAAGGCGATGGAGGGGACTTGTCGGAGGTTATCGTCCAAGTACTTGGTCAGCCTGTCGGGTGCCACGTCTTGGCCGGGAATCGCAGCCCTGGCAATGCGGACGATGAGGGGCACAAAAGGAAACAGCAAGACACTGACTGCCACGTTAAAGACACTGTGCGCGTTAGCAATCTGCCGTCCCAGGTCGTTGGAAGTCCGGGCGATCAGATTGGAGAAAGGCGTGATGAATGGCACGAACAGCGCAACGCCGAAGAGGTTGATGACGATTTGGGCCAGCGAAGCCCGACGTGATGAAGTGCATGAGCGGAGGGAAGCGACTAACCCCGTGACACAAGTGCCGATGTTGGCACCCAGGATCAGGGAGATGGCGCCGGGAAGCGTGATTGCCTGGGCTAGGCCCAGGGCAATGGTCAGACCGGTCATGGCCGAGCTACTCTGGATGACCGCAGTGAGGAGCGTGCCTGCGGCGATACCCAGAGCGGGCGCACGGCCCATGGCGATTAACCAGGAGCAGACCGAGGGTTCCGCTGTCAAAGGCTTGATCCCGGATTTCATCGTATCCAGACTGAGGAAGACGAGGCCAATACCGAACAGCGCTTGCCCCAGCGCGCGCCAGTGTCGCTCTCCGCCGAACTCATAGAGGGCGTAGCCGACAATCAGAGCCGCCAAAAGGTACTTGCCGATGTCCAGGGACATGAGCTGCCCAGTCAGGGTGGTGCCAATCTCCTGGCCCATCATCACGCCTACAGCCTGCTCCAGGGTGAACAGCCTCGCGTTGATCAGTCCAATCATGGTAACCATGAGCAGACTGCTGCTCTGCAAAATCGACGTGGCCCCAAAGCCAAAGATGGCAGCTTTGAGGGGTCGGTCGGTCATGCGCTCCAACCAAACCTGAATCTGCCTGCCTGCCAGCTGCTCCATGCCATCGCTGAGGACCTCGATACCATAGAGCAGCAAGGCCAAGCCACCAAGGACCTGAATCAGGCTCGCCCAACTCATACGCTTTCTCCACCGGTGCCGCCCTTGCGCAGTGCAACTGAATCTGTTCGGGCGCACGAATGCCGACTTGCACTACAGAACGCCGGCTAGCATTCTACATCGCTCTGACCTGAAGACAAGTCCTCATGGCCGTTCATCTCACCAGTCGGACCGGTATGTGGGACCATCGACTGCAGTCTGAATCTCCCGCGGAGCCCTGTACCTCCATGGATCTGATCATGTTTTGCTGCGTCAAGTGCTCCTCGTATACTGGGTACGTGGTCAATGCCGCTACAGGCACTGCGGGAGGTTAACCCATGCAGAAGCATTGCGCGCCCCAGACTGTCCTACTCCTCTGTATCCTGTCTCTAGTGATCAACGCACCGTCGGCTCAAGCTGATGCCGGCCGCTGGATTCATTCAGGTCCCACTGGCGGCCTGGTCAGTGCCCTGGCCTACTCCCCAGCCTTCCCACAGGATCGCACGGTCGTTGCGGCTACCGGCAACGGCATCTTTGTGTCTCGGGATGGCGGATTGAACTGGAGCCCAGCGGCAGGTGACGTCATGTGGGACTCGGTATGGTCGCTGGGGATAGCCCCTGACTTTGCCACAAGCCTGACTGCCTTCGCGGGGACCCGGGAAGCAGGCGTCTTTGTCACGCGCAATGGCGGCTACTCGTGGGCGCCCGTGCCAGGGCCGTACGACGATGCAGCGGTGTACTCGCTGGCAGTGTCCCCTGCCTATGGCAATGACGCAACGATCTTTGCTGCTACGGACTACCGCGTGCTGCGGTCCCAGGACCGCGGTCTGACGTGGGTGGAGGCGAATGTCGGCTTGCCTGAAGAAGTGGCCTACGCGATCGCGATCTCCCCAGCCTATGCCGTGGATCATACTGTTTGGGTGGCATTGGCCAATGTCGGTGTCTATCGGTCCTCGGACGGGGGATCCTCATGGCAGAAGGCGTCCCGCGGTCTGACGATTCTTGACGTCTGGGCGATCGTTCCATCACCCCTCTATGCTCAGGATCGTACGGTGTTCCTGGCTAGCGGCGGCGATGGCGTATTTCGGTCACTAGATGGAGGCCAGAACTGGCTCCCGGCCCGTCAAGGGATGGGGCTGGCTATGGTGTGGAACCTGGCAATCTCGCCCAACTATGCGCAAGATCGAACCCTGGTGGCCATCACTGGGGGCAGCGGCGTGTACATTTCCACAAACGGGGGCAACTCCTGGGTGAGCAGTAGCACCGGCATGGCAGACCCTCTGGCCTGGGCTCTGGCCTTATCGCCCACCTACGCCTGGGACGGAACAATCCTGGTGGGAACCGAAGGAAGGGGCATCTACCGCTCTACGAATCGGGGACAGACGTGGTCGGCCATTAACGAAGGTCTCTTCAACCTGGAGACGTATGCAGCACACTTCTCCCCCGACTTTGCCAGCGACCGCACCATCTTCCTGGGCACCGCCGTGGGTAGCTACCGTTCGATGAATGGCGGTAGCTCCTGGGTAGCGGTTGGACCAGGCTCGAGCGGTGATCCCGAAGGCGTGTGGTCCCTGGCGGTCTCGCCGGACTATCGCGGTGATGGAACGGTACTTGCCGGCACTTCGGAGGGAATCTCAATCTCGACTGACAGGGGCAACTCCTGGACACGGGCTACGACGCCAAGTACCGAGCAGCCGATGGTGCTCAACGTGATTGCCCCCCAGGGATTCTCTTCTCACAGAACTGCGCTGGCCGCCACCGACGGGCAGGGGGTCCTGCGCTCTACTAACGGCGGCGCCACGTGGCAGTACTCGAACACGGGACTAGAACATCGGCACATGTGGGTGCTGGCTGCATCACCGCGCTTTAGCACTGATCGGACAGTCTTTGCGGGTACGGTGGATGGTGGTGTGTACCGCTCTACGGATGGTGGCCAAAGCTGGGCGGCCAGTGGCGATCAACTGACCGGCTATGAGATCTGGACTGTGGCCGTTTCGCCCAACTACGGGCAGGACCGGACGGTTCTGGCTGCGGGTCAAAACACCAGCGAAATGCCCGTGGCGCTACGTTCGACGGACGGTGGATTACGGTGGACCCAACTTCCGATGGATAGCGCGGACACGACTGTGTGGTGGTGGGCGTTTTCTCCAAACTATGCCTCTGACCGGCGAATGTTCGCCGGCACCAGTGCGCGTGGGGTCTTGCTGTCCTCTGACCAGGGAAATTCCTGGAACCCATTGGGGGCGGGGTTGATTGGGCAACAACAGGGCATCTGGATGGTGACACCTTCACCGGATTATGGCCGGGATGGGCTGGTACTTGCCGCCACCCTGGCCGGAGGATGGAGGTACCCGGCGTACGGCAATATGCTGCCTCTGGTAGTGCGAAACCGACAGGCAGGAGCCGTGAGTCAAATGATAGTCGCTCAGCCAGCCTTGGGTGGGGTCGAAAGGACGCGCTTGCCCCCAGCGCACAAGCGGCGTTGAGCGGGAGAGTTGACCCTGTAGAAGATGGGGGTGGAATGATGGCGAGCAGAAGGATTGCGCGAGCTCTCGTTGCGGCTATCGTGATTGGCTTCCTGTGGCCTTGTTCGCTCGGCTGGGCCGACCAGGCGGGGCGACCGCAAGCGACCTCGTTGGGTCTCCCCGCGACCGTTGGAGTACGGGAATTCCATGAGATGGTCGAAGGCGCGGGCCTGGGGCCTATCGAGGATTTGATGATCGGCCAAGTCACCACCTCGTATTATCCACTGACAGAGCAGGTGTTGTACCATGCCAAAATCACCAACTTCCTTGATGGTCGATTCGGGTCAGTCTCGTTTGATGCTGTGGGGCGAATGGCAGATGCTCAGATGGCTGAGGAGCGCGAGGAGCAGGCCCGTCGTGACAAGTACGGCAAGTTGGATCCTGCCCTGCACGCAGTAGTCAGTAGCCTTGGCCCTGAATCGGAACAGGAATTCCCGGTGGCCATCTGGCTTGCTATGCCCGCCCTTGAGGTGGTGGAAGACCGCCCCATCTGGTTAAGCTCCGTTCCCCACGCGCTGGGTGCCCAGAGCACAGATAAGGAAAGCTGTGTGGCGCAGTTAAGCGGGGATCTGGACCGCCCAGGTAGCCTCGGCCTAGTGCCCTCCAGTGGGCAGATTTTGGCGACCCTTGACCGGGAGAGCAAGCGCGTGCAGACGCAGGTCGCGGCGACCGTGTCTCCCCTGTGTGCATACCTGGTGGGACAGGGATGGATAGTGGACTATGCCAGCGCGTACGTTCCGTTCGTGCATGCCACTCTGTCCCGTTCAGCCATCCTGACAGTGGAACAACTGCCAACAGTGACGTCCATTGACCTGCTGCGGCCGGCCCAGAACGCTATGGACGTGGCCAGCAAGGCCACCAACGCCAACTGGGTGTGGGATGAGGGTTACAGTGGGCTGGGCGTCAAAGTAGGCGTAATTGAGGTGGGCGGACGGGCCGAGGTTAGCAACCCCTACCTGCGCGGGGTGATTCAGGATGAGGAAAACGCGCCCAGCGAGGCAGCCTCGCACGGAACCGCCGTGTTGGGCATGATACGCGGACGTCACGGAGACTATCGGGGAATTGGGTATGGCGCACAGGTACGGGTCGGCGGCGCCACGGGCGGGAACATCAGCCAATTGCGCAGCGCGGCGGAGCGGGCTATCGCCTGGGGCGCCAGGGTTCTGAACAACAGCTGGGGAACATCTGCCTATATCTACACGGACGATCCGAGTGGTCGAGAGCGCATGAACGATCAGGAGAAGTATTGGGACAGCCTGATCAACTTGCACCGCGTCACGGTCTGTTTCGCGGCTGGAAATGAGGGTGACGAGCACGGTTTCCTGCGCCACCCGGCTTACGCCTATAACATGATCAGCGTCGGTGCCTATGATGACCGCAACACCGAGCGATGGTCGGATGATAGGATGGCGGCGTTCTCCAGCTACAAAGACTGTGGGTCGGCCCATGGCGACCGGGAAAAGCCGGAACTGGCCGCGCCTGGAGTAGGTATATATGCCACCATCACCCGCTCTCCATGGGTGGGCTCGTGCGGCAACGGCACCAGTTATGCTTCACCCATGGTGGCCGGCGGCGTTGCCTTGTTGATGCAGCAGACTCCTGAGTTGTACGCCTGGCCTGAAGCCGTCAAGGCCATCCTGATGGCGAGCGCCTGGAACAACATTGAGGATAACAACCCGGGTGATTGGGCGATGGGCGGCCGCGATGGGGCGGGTGGAGTTGATCTTTATGAAGCGATGTACGTCGCGCGGCTGCGTCACTGGGGTGCAGGGGAGTGGACGGTGGCGAACTTTGACTCTCGGGGATACACATACATTCCCATTGACCTGCCAGTGGCGGCCAAAGGCCGGGGTGTGATCGTCTGGAGCGTGGATCCTGGCTACGCCAACTACTTTGGCCAGCCTCAAGTGGACCTCGATCTCGATTGGCGCATGCCCGACGGCTCCATTATCATCCGTTCGGAGAGCTATGACAATAACTTTGAGGTGGTCTGGGCCAACAACGTCACCGGAGGCCGCCGCTACCTGGGTGTGCGGGCCGAGCGGTTTGACCCGGGAGTGCGCATCCGCGTGGCCTGGGCGTGGGATTGGCGCTCGGAGTGAGAGCCGCGTAGCAGTGCAGGGATTTTGGTGTTAAAGTAACAGGTCCTGTCAAGTCGCAGGACTCTGGTCGTGATGGGAATTTGCCGGACCAAGCTAGGAGGGGTATGACTGCAACACATGCACCGCAGCAGATTCACCGCTCTTACGACTGCGTCGTGATCGGCGCCGGCAATGGCGGCTTGGCCGCGGCGGCTCAATTGGCGGCCAAAGGAGTCAAGGTGCTGTTGCTGGAACAGCACAACCTGCCAGGCGGCTTTGCCACCAGCTTTGTCAGAGGCCGCTTTGAGTTCGAGGCCGCCCTGCACGAGTTCGCCGACATTGGATGGCCTGCAAAAAAGGGGAGCGTCCGCCAGTTCCTGGAGGACGAGGTGGGGGCTTACGTCGACTGGCTGGAAATCCCCGAAGCGTACCGCATGATCCTGACCGACCCAGGCCAGGAGATGGACGTGACCCTGCCCTACGGGGTGGAGGCGTACATCGACGCCGTGGAAAAGTACGTTCCCGGCTCACGCCCCTCTGTAACGCAGATGGTCGAGCTGTGGAACGAGGTAGGGGAGGCGTTCAACTACCTGGCCGCCTCCAGGGGCAATCCCGACCGCAAGGTGCTGATGGACCAGTACGGCAATTTCCTGCGCACCTGTCCCTACAGCATGGACCAGGTGTCCAGGGCCCTCAAGGTGCCAGACAGGGCCAAGGATATCCTCCATGCCCAGTGGACCTACATCGGGCCGCCCACTAGCCGGCAGAGCTTTACCATCTATGCGGCGATGATGAACAAGTTCCTGAACTATAGCGCGTTCATCCCCCGCCACCGCTCCCACCAGTTCACCTCGGCCCTGGAGGCCCGCATTCGCGCGCTGGGCGGTCACGTCGAGTACAACACCCGGGTCGAGCAGATTCTCACTGAGGATGGACGGGTGGTAGGCGTGATGACTTCCCAGGGTGACCGCATCACAACAGGTCACGTGATCTCCAACGCCTCGCCTACGCTCGTATATAATCACCTGCTGCAGCCGGCCCGCGACGTGCCAGAAACAGCTTATCGGGAATGTAACGCTCGGGCCGGTGCTGTCGCGGGTTTCGTGGTCTACCTGGGCCTGGACGCTACCCTGGCACAACTGGGCATCCACGAGTACAGCATCTTTGTCTACGCCAACATGAACACCGACGCCATGTACGAGACCTTCAAGAGGTTGGCGGCGCCCAAGGTGCAGGCAGTATGCTGCTTGAACAACGCCATCCCCGATTGCTCTCCGCCGGGGACGTCCATCCTATCCATCACTACCCTGTTTTGTCCTGAAGTGTGGAGCGGTGTGCAAGCGGAGGACTATGTGGGGGTCAAGAACCAGATTGCCCTGGACTTGATCACCGACTTGGAAAAGGCCACGGGAGCCAAGATCAAGGAGCACATAGAAGAGATCGAGGTGGCCACACCGCTCACCTTTGCCCGCTACACCGGTTCCCACGGTGGTGTGATCTACGGCTATGAGCCGGAACCGTGGGATTCGCTGATCCCCCGCCTGATGTCCATGGCCGACGACAAACGTATCGCCGGGCTCGAGTTTTGCGGCGGTTATTCGGTGCGCTGTCACGGGTACAGCAGCTCCACCATGTCGGGACAACTGGCGGCCATGCTCACCTTACGCAGCCTAAACGAGGAGGTACCCCAATGAAGAAGGTGTCGGTTCGTCACAGCCTCATTGACCTCCTGGCTTTTCGTGGATTGGTGGGCAACCGCAAAAAGCGAATATCGCGGGGGTCGCCGCAGCCGCAGCCGGTGCACCCGGTCAACGCACTGGCGGAGCAGGTCCACCCAACCCTACTGAACCTTGTGGTCACCGCGGTGCGCGACGAGAGCAACACGACGCGCACGTACCGCCTGGAGCCTGATGTCGCTACTGGCATGTCTGGACTGCCCCATTTCCGGGCGGGCCAGTACCTCAGCCTGAAGGTTGATGTGGACGGCACGCATATCACCCGTCCATACTCGATTTCCTCGGCGCCCTGTGAGGCGATGGGCGCTGGCGGGTTCTATGAGATTGCCCTGAAGCGGGTCGATAATGGTTTCCTGACCTCCTGGGCGTGGGAACATTGGAGGGAAGGCTCTCAGATCGCCAGCTCGGGGCCGCTGGGATTCTTCTATCACGAGCCATTGCGGGACGCCCCAACCATCATAGGCCTGGCGGGTGGGTCCGGCATCACCCCCTTTCGCTCCATGGCCCGGGAGATTGTCCACGGCAGCAGCCTGGCGGCCAACCTGCTGCTGCTCTACGGGTCCAGCGACGAAGGGGACATCCCTTTCGTGGGCGAATTCCGGGAATTGGAGGCCAAGTCAGCTGGGCGGGTGCGGGTAGTGCATGTCCTGAGCTGTGAGCAGGTCTCGATGCCGGATTGCGAACAGGGATTTGTCACCGCCGCCATCATCCAGAAGCACGGTGATGTTGCCGCGAGCTCGATCTTTCTCTGTGGCCCGCAGGCCATGTACCGTTTCGTAGACACCGAGTTGCCCAAGCTCGGCTTGCCGCCGAAACGTATCCGGCGGGAGGCCTTTGGCGAAGTCAAGGACATTACCGCTGTCGACGGATTCCTGACAGAGCGGGCAGACAAGGCTTATCGTCTGAAGGTGCGCATCGGGAATGTGGAGACGGAAATCCCCGCTCAGGGGACGGAGACCGTGTTGGTGGCCATGGAGCGAGCGAATCTGGCGCCGCCTTCCCAATGCCGCTCTGGCGAGTGCGGGTTCTGCCGGTCGCTGCTCTTGAGCGGGGAGGTGTTCGTGGTGCCCGACAGCGATGGCCGGCGGGCGGCTGACCGGGAGCTGGGTTTCATCCACCCTTGCTCTTCGTACCCCCTCAGCGACCTGGAGGTTGTGGCGCCGCGGGGCGTGTAGCGCGTTACGGATGCTGATCAAGAGCACAGGGGCCCGAAGAAGCCGGCCAGGCTTCTTCGGGCCCCTGCTATGAACGTCCGGCTGGGCCACGTCTGGGCGTCTGAGGCGGGGATTTGCCCTAAGCGATTGCTGTGTTTAGAATGGCTGCGGAGGTTACGATGGGGTCTGGTTCGTTCGGCACCCGCCCTTCCCCCGATCGCAGGCCGCTCGCCAGCCATGTTGCAGGACTAGCAGTTTACTGGGTGCTGCCCGTTGCTCTGTTGTTCACACTCGGCTGGATGTTGCTACGCCAGTTTTCTTTGACGGAGCTGGCCGACGTTGTATCGGAAGCACATTCCGGGTGGATCCTCGGGGGCTTTGTCCTCTACTTTGTCGCCAATATCCTGCGGGCTGCACGGATGAGCCAACTGCTGGAGTGGCCCTACTCCCGGGCACTGAGACTGGTCCCTGTCATGTTCGTCGTCAGCCTGTTCAACAACGTGCTGCCCATGCGTAGCGGAGAGCTCTCCTTCTTGTACTTGATGCGCACCGAAGGCGTGGAGTATGGGAGCAGTCTGGCAGCCCTGTTGGTGTCGCGCATCTTCGATCTGCTGACGGTGTGTTCGTTGTTCATATGGTCGGTGCTCGCGCAATCGACCGATCTGACAGGGTCTGTCACAGGGGTACTGGCAGCCTCGGCGGCCATGGGCACAGCCTTGATCATCCTTCTCTATGCCTTGCCGACGATGTCGAGAGTTGTAGCTCGCTTGTGCAGCTGTGAGGAAGGAAGCGGTGTCCGAGCGTCCACTTGGCGCGAGGCCGTGTACCGCCACGCAGATAGGGCTGCGACATCTCTGGAGATTCTGCGCTCGCGACGGGCTATGGGGACTGCGGCAGTGCACTCTGTGGTGATCTGGCTAGCTACCTATGCATGGTTCGCAGCCTTCCTGCAGGCCATTGGCGTCTCGATGGGCTTTGTGCGGACAATCACGGGCGCTAGCTTTGCAGCGGTGTCCAAGGCCCTGCCCATTGGCTCGATAGGTGGGTTTGGGACACATGAGGCAGGGTGGGCCCTGGGTTTCACCCTGCTGGGACAGGACGTTGCTGCTGCTATCCTGAGCGGCTTTGCGGTCAATGTGTTGACCTTGGTGGCCTCGGCACTGTTTGGTCTAGCCAGCTTGATCTGGTTAGGCTTCCGGAGCGGCAAATCGGCACAGGCTTTCTTCACGGAGGCCCTTGGGAAGCCTCGCACGGAAGAAGCACACCCAACGCATGAGGGCAGCAGGGCCAACGCCCACCGGGCAATCATCCTGGTACTGGTGCTGTTCGTATTACTTGGGATTCTATACAGTGTCGTGACGCCCCTGTTTGAGACGCCCGACGAGGTATGGCACTACCTCTACGTCAAGCACTATGCGGATGGAAAGGGTCTTCCCGTGTATGCAGAAGGCGTGACCTTTCCTATGCGGCAAGAGGCCAGCCAACCGCCGCTGTACTATATGCTCAATGGGTGGGCCACTGGGTGGATTGACTCCAGTGACGCCGACATTATCGTGCAGTACAATCCCCATGCTGCCATTGGTGCCCCATCGGCGTGGGGGAACCGCAACGTGACCAGTCATACCCCGTATGAGGATTTCCCCTATCGCGGGTCCGTGCTGGCGGCGCATGTGAACCGCTTCTTCTCGGTTCTGATGGGGGCAGGCACCGTCTTATGTACCCATGCGATAGCCCGCCGGCTCTTTCCGCGACCGGGCTGGCTAGCGCCCGCTGCGGCCGCGCTCAACGCTTTTGTCCCGCAGTTTGTGTTCATCAGCGCTTCCGTCAACAACGACGTGCTAGCCACGTTGCTCTCTGCGATCAGCCTGTGGTTGCTCGTTTGTATTGCTCAGGACGGCGCTTCCACGAGACGGCTCTGCGCACTGGGGGTACTACTGGGCCTTGCTGCCTTGAGCAAGCTGAATGCGCTGGTGTTGTTTCCGCTGACCGCGGTGGCATTCATGGCACTGACGCTAAGGCAGGGAGGACTAAAATCGCTGCTGCGCTGGAGTGTATTAACCTATGCGAGCGCGGCGGTGGTTGGCGCCTGGTGGTACGCGCGGAACTGGGTGCTATACGGAGACCCCTTCGGATTGGACCTCATGTTTGCCGTGCTGCCCAAGCGTGCCCAGGGCCCTGCACTGTCCGAGTTACTTCGCCTGCTGGATGGCGCCGTAAAGTCGTTCTTTGGGGTCTTTGGCTGGTTCAATATCGCCATGGAACCGTGGACATACACGATCTTCATGGCAGGTCTTGCCGTAGGAGTGTTGGGCCTTGTGCGCCTCTTGTTCCTGAGGGTGCGATCGAGGCGTTGGTCGGAGCTGTTGCGCATCGCTCTGCTGGGGATGTGGAGTGCAGCCTACCTGGTTGCGCTGGTCGGCTGGACCCAGGCCCGCTATCCACAAGGACGCCTGCTGTTCCCAGCGATGCCTGCCATGGTGCTCCTGTGGCTCCTGGGATTTGTCCAATGGCTGCGCGAGAGTTGGTCGCGCGGGGCTGTGCTCTCCTTGATGATCCTCTTGGCCGGCTTTGCACTGGTCGTTCCGCACCGCTATATCGCACCAGCCTATGCCCGTGCGCCCCGTCTTAACCCAGCCGAGCGAGAGGCTATCGCCAACCCCCTGGACGTGGTCTTTGGGGACAAGATCCGTCTGCTTGGTTATGACTTGGCCCAGGACGATATCCAGTTGGGAACGCCCCTGTGGCTGACGCTATACTGGGAAGGCCTCGTCCCCATGGATCGCGACTATTCCGTGTTCGTGCATGTGGTGGATGCTCGTGGGGTGACGGTGGCTCAGCGTGATAGCTACCCCGGATCGGGCAACGATCCCACCCGAAGCTGGACAGTCGGCGAGGCCATTCGCGACCTGTTCCCGATAGATGTGCCTGCCGCACTCCTGGCAGCCGGCCCATTCCGTATTCGGTTGGGCCTGTACGAGTACTCCACGGGACAGCGCTTGCACACAATGCTTGCAAACGGAGAGATGGCCGACGATGTGGAGCTTCCAGTAAGCCTGCATTTGAGGAGGGAGCCGTCCACATCAGCCGAGGCAGCCCTAGTATTCGAAAAGTTGATTGCCCTTACCCACTATTCGGCGGATCCTCTGGTGGTGGAGCCTGGCGGCAGTGTAAGGATCGTACTGCGCTGGGAGGCGATGCGCGATGTGAAGGAGGACTATAAGGTATTCGCGCAGTTGTTGCGGGCAGGCGATCAGATCTGGGCACAATCCGACCACGTGCCAGTTGATGGCTTGGCCCCAACCAGGACCTGGACCGCCGGCCAAATCATCGTGGATGAGTTCGAGCTGAAGGTATCCGCGGACGCGCCCAACGACGTCTACGAACTAGTCGGCGGCCTGTATCGCGAGTCTACCGTTGTGAGGCTCGGTCTGCCCGATGGAACCGATACTCTTCTGCTGGGACACATTGTCGTCAGCCGGAAATAGATGCTGCCCGTAGGAATCAGCTATTGCTGCCGGTAGGTGGCAGACCGGGAGATGACATTCATTCACTCCTGCTGATCGTACTCCTTCCGCAGTCTGGAGGTTGAGGCGCCGGTAGTGTAGCGCCTAACCGATATCGATCAACAACAATGGGAGCCCGTAGAGGACCAGACGGTCTTTACGGGCTCCCATTCCGCTCGTATCACCGGCGAGCGATGCGATCCGCTGGACAGCGATATGTCTAGTACGTCTCCACCAGGACTTCAAAATGGGCCTGCGGATGGGCGCAAGCGGGACACATGTCCGGAGCCTCGGTGCCGTCGTGGATATAACCACAGTTTCGGCAGCGCCAGCGCACGGCGGTCTCGCGCTTGAAGGTTCGCCCCTTCTCCAGGTTGTCCAGCAGCGCACGGTAGCGCATCTCGTGACCCTTCTCGGCAACGCTGATGGATTCAAAGATGGCAGCAATGGCGGGGAACCCCTCTTCGCGGGCAACTTGTGCAAAGCCGGGGTACATCTTGGTGTTCTCGAACATCTCACCATCGGCGGCTTCGGCCAAGTTGGTCTTCGTATCGCCAATCACACCGGCGGGGAAAGCTCCGGTAATCTCGACCTCTCCACCCTCCAAGAAGCGAAAGAAGCGCTTGGCGTGCTCCTTCTCCTGGTCAGCGGTGTCTAGGAAGGCCCACGCGATTTGTTCATAGCCTTCTTTCTTAGCCTGAGAGGCAAAATAGGTGTAACGGTTTCGGGCCTGCGATTCTCCGGCAAAGGAGAGCAGAACATTCTTCTCGGTTTGGGTTCCTTTGATGCTCTTCAACGGTATCCTCCTTGATGATGTGGCGAGTGGGTGCCGGACGGGTCCCTGGGCTGCCTAGTCCGGCTGTCCTCGATGACACGCAATCGCCCTGCATTATACCCCCTGGGGGTCTCAACGTCAAGTGAAAGAACCCACATGCGAGTCAGGATAGGCTGGTTAGAGACGCTGTGCAGTCGCTTGCCGACAAGAGACTTCTGAGCGAAATCTCGGGGAGATGGGCAGACGCTCTTCCACGCTGACTGTTGGGTAAGGAACTCTGTTGCGCCTGGCAGATAACGTCTCGCGTCAGCCGCTGGCCGTACTGCTCCTACCATCTCGGCCAGAACGCCCCTGGATCGGTCGATAGCCCCAAGAAAGCGTAACAGTCTTCGTAGAGGTGGTCGGGGTCTGGGACTACAGCGATCCTCTGTCGTGGTGAGGCGAGAGCTCGATACCCCCTCCGACCTTGGCGGGCCGGCATGAAAGAACTCCGTCGGCCAATACCTGCCGGACGGACTCGCGAGGTGGGTCGTGGCGGCGGAAAAGGCTGACCCAGTATACAGAAGGAGCCGCCCTGCGGAGTTGAACCGCAAACCTAGCGCTTACGAAGCGCTTGCTCTGCCGATTGAGCTAGGGCGGCGCGCCGGACAATGAGCCGTACTGGACTCGAACCAGTGACACCCTGCTTAAAAGGCAGGTGCTCTGCCNNTGCTCTACCAGACTGAGCTAACGGCCCACTATCGTATGAGCAGGGGGAGTATAGCCCAGCTTGGGGGCGCTGTCAAACCGGCGCCATAATCCCTGCTGCACGGCATCGCGAACCGATCCAACTCTCCTCCACCTTGGTAATGAAAGAGTGATCATCGTGGTGATCAAAGCAAGTCCCCGTCCTCGCAGTCCATGGCTTGGCAGATCATGGGCCAGGGTTTGAGAACCAACGAGATGTGACCTATAATGGCTGTGGACCCTGCTTGCAGACCCGCATGGTCGTGCATCGATCCTGCAGATGGAAAGGACAGAAGCATGAGACGGCTGGGCATTGTACTGGGATTGGCTGTTCTTATGGCCGTTGCATTGGCGTGCGATCGGCCCGGTGCACCGCTTCCAACGGCACCCTCCGGCACAGTTGTCCTCACCTACGAGCGCACGGGAGGCATTGCAGGGTTCCAGGACAGGCTGGTTATTGGCGCAAAGGGCGAGTACTTTCTGGTAAGGGGCGGCCAAGAGAGGATTGGCTCGATTGACGAGAGCCGTCGCAAGGCCCTGGACACCTGGTCAAGTCAATACGCTGCCTTCACCCTGACGTTGGAGGACAATCCGGGCGGACCTGACAACATGAAACGTCAGGTGATCTGGGCGGGCGCTGGCGGCAATATCCCAACTGGGGATATGCAGCGTGAGATCCTGGATTGGGCATCTGGAGTGATGGAACAGCTGACTGCCAGATAACAGGGCGGAACGATGCCGACGCCGCACAGCCGCCGCCGAAGTATCCTGCATCTGGACCTTGATGCGTTCTTTGCCTCGGTAGAGGAGATCCTCGATCCATCTATCGCCGGCTTGCCCATTCTGGTGGGCGGAGATCCTAGTCAGCGAGGCGTAGTATCCTCGGCATCCTATGCGGCCCGCGAGTTTGGCGTACGATCGGCGATGCCCATGGCGGAGGCGCTGCGCCGATGTCCTCAGGCCGTGGTTCGCCACGGTCATCACAGCCAATATGGCGACTACTCCAGAAGCGTCATGGCGATCCTATCTGAGTACACTCCCCTGCTGCAGCCCTTATCCATCGACGAAGCGTTCCTGGATGTCACAGGGTGCCAAGCACTTTTCGGCCCGGCGGATGCGCTAGCCAGGCGTATTCAGCAACGCATTTTGAGCGAACTGCGGCTGCCCGCGTCCCTCGGAGTGGCGAGCAACAAACTGGTGGCCAAGGTTGCTTCGGACCTGGCCAAACCGCAGGGAATTCGTGTGGTACCGCTTGGACAAGAGGCTGGATTTCTCGCGCCTCTGCATGTGGAGCGTCTGTGGGGTATTGGAGTGGTCACCGCCCGCCGTTTGCACGAGTCAGGCATTCACACCATCGGGCAGTTGGCCGCGCTGCCCTACGCCGGGATGAAGGCGCTCTTTGGCTCTGCTGCGGCAGAGATCCAGCAGCGTGCCCTCGGCATAGATGAGAGCCTGGTGCGTGCCGAGCATCAGCGCAAGTCGGTCAGCCAGGAACATACCTTTGCCCGTGATGTTGGTGATCGGGATGAACTAAGGCGTGCACTCCTGGGTATGAGCGAAACCGTGGCTGCCCAACTGAGGGCTGGAGGGGAGTGCGCACGGGTAGTCGTGCTCAAGATGCGCTTTCCGGACTTTAGCACGATCACACGACAGGTCACGCTGGATGAGCCAACGGACCTGGCAGAATGCCTGCATGTTCACGCGTCCCGCCTCTTGGACCATGAGTGGAGGGAAGGCCTGAGAGTGCGCCTGCTAGGTGTGGGAGTCGCTGGCCTCGTTCATGCTCGGCAGCTCAGCTTGTTCCCAGCACCGGATGATCGCCTGGGCAAGCTGAGCCAGGCGGTGGACGGCATCCGAGGCAAGTACGGCCGCGATGCCATCCGCCGGGCATCTTTGCTGCGCCCAGATGATGAATAGCGGTCGTGGACTGGGTTGTGCTATAATCAGGTTTTGAAGGAGCTGCATAATGCCTGAAAAACCCCTGGTCGTTCTCTTGGATGGCAATGCACTGGTGCACCGTGCATACCATGCTATCCCGCCGCTGAGCAGTCCGCATGGCGAGCCCACCAACGCGACCTTTGGCTTCACTTCGACCCTTCTCAAAGTGCTGGCCGATCTCAAGCCGGAGTACGGAGTGATTGCCTTCGACATTGGCCGCACTTTCCGTCATGATCTATACCCCGAGTACAAGGCTACTCGCGCAGCGATGCCTGATGATCTTCGCGCGCAGTTCTCCCGCGTAAGGGAAATGGCCGAATCCTTCCACCTCGCTGTTAGAGTTCTGGAAGGATACGAGGCGGATGACATCCTGGCTACACTAGCGCGATCGGCTTCAGAACAGGGCTTGGAGACGATCATCGTAACGGGTGA
Organism: Anaerolineales bacterium UBA2232; assembly: GCA_002348045.1. The sequence continues at coordinate 4,140 of DDYO01000221.1, read as the reverse complement.
CACGGACACCTTGCAGCTTGTCAATCCACATGTCAAGGTCTTGTTGTCAGGCCACCGATTCACTGACACCAAACTCTACGATGAGGCAGCAATTCGCGAGCGCTTTGGCCTTGAGCCTCATCAACTGATCGACTACAAGGTCCTTAAAGGCGATACGTCCGACAATGTACCGGGGATTCCCGGTGTCGGCGACGTGACTGCACGCAAGTTATTACAGCAACACGGCAGCGTTGAGAGACTGCTGGAGCATCTGGATAGTGTGGATGCCAAGCTGCGCTCCAAGCTGGAACAGCGACGTGAGGAATTGGCTCGGAATCGAGAGTTGATCGAGTTGAAAGACAGACTACCGGTGGACCTGGCGCTGGACGAGGCTCGACTGACTGGGTTTGCGCGGGACAAGGTGGTGGCCCTTTTCCGTGAGCTGGGCTTCACGACGCTCGTGCAGCGTTTGCCCAAGCCCGCTGCCTTGCCGGAAGGGCAGCTGTCGCTCTTTGGCGGCAAGCCGAGCGAGCCGCCACCGGCGGCAGGACGGTACCACAGCGTGGACACGTTTGCTGACCTTCAGCGGCTGGTTGCACAGATCCGAGCTGCAGGACTGTGTGCGGTGGATGTCGAGACCACATCGGTGCGCCCCGTGGAAGCGCGGTTGGTTGGCATTGCCTTGGCCTGTGAAGAGGGCGAGGGTTACTACATACCCCTTGACCACTCACCGGGGGCAGCCGGTGGACCGCAGTTATCGATAGAGGTCGTGCAGGCCGAGCTGGGTCCGCTCCTGGCGGACGCGATCCTGACCAAGTACGCTCACAACGCCATCTATGACCTTATCGTGCTTCACCGCCACGGTCTCGCTGTAAGGGGCACTTTATTTGACAGCATGGTCGCCGCCTACTTGCTGAACCCTTCAGGCCGCGGCTTGGGTCTCAAGGATCTGACGTGGCAAATGCTGGGCGTCGAGATGACTCGCATCGACGAGTTGCTCGGTAAGGGCAAGGTGCAGCGCTCGATGGCGGATGTGCCAGTGGCGCAAGTGGTGCCCTATGCAGCAGCAGATGCTGATATGACGCTGCGCCTGGCCCGACGGCTGGAGCCGATGCTCCGCGACAAGCAGTTGTGGGCGCTGTTTAGCGAGATCGAGATGCCCCTGGTTCCCGTCCTGATGGATATGGAGTGCCAGGGCGTCGCGCTGGATGTGCCGTTCTTGAAGCAGATGTCCACCGAGCTAGACTCTCGCCTCAACGAAATTGAAATCAAGGTGCAGAACGCGCTGGGGCATCCTCTCAATCTCAACTCTTCACAGCAACTGAGCGATGCTCTCTTCGTGGAGCTGGGCCTGCCGACTGCCGGTATTCCCAAGGGAACATCGGGACGATACTCGACGGCAGCTGAGGTTCTGGACAGCCTGAAAGGGAAGCACCCTGTCATTGACGATCTGCTGGAACATCGCCAGCTATCCAAGATCAAGTCCACCTATGTGGATGCGCTGCCGACAATGGTGAATGCCGAGACTGGCCGGTTGCATACGTCTTGGAATCAGACCGGCGTTGTGACCGGTCGGATTTCGTCCAGTGAACCGAACCTGCAGAACATTCCCATCCGCACGGAGCTAGGCCGGCGCGTGCGGCAGGCGTTCACAGCTCCTCCAGGGCACGTGCTGCTAGGTGCGGACTACTCACAAGTAGAACTGCGCATCCTCGCCCATCTGTCGGGGGACGAGAACCTGTTGGCGGCCTTTGCTCGGGGCGAAGATGTCCACGCCCGAACTGCAGCAAGCATCCTCGAGCTGCCCCTCGATCAGGTGACCCCCGATATGCGCAGACTGGCCAAGACCATCAATTTTGGGCTCATTTACGGGATGAGCAACTGGGGCCTGGCTGTGCGAACGGAACTGAGCCAACAAGAGGCGACTGATTTCATTGGGCGGTACTTTGCCCAGTTCCCCAAGGTTCAGGGCTACCTGGATGGGGTCAAACAGCAGGCGGCAGAGAGGGGCTATGTGGAGACCCTACTAGGCCGGAAGCGCTACTTTCCCGAGCTGCAGGAAGGCGGCAGGGTGCCAGGGAACGCCAAGGCGGCCGCTCAACGTATGGCGATAAACCACCCGATCCAAGGTACAGCTGCAGACATTATCAAGATTGCGATGATTAACCTCTATGACCAGCTGGGAAGAGAGAAACTGGCCAGCAAGATCATCCTCCAAGTCCACGACGAACTTGTATTGGAGGTGCCAGATGCAGAGCGCGTCAGAGCAGCCAATCTGGTCAAGACGGTGATGGAGGGCGCCTACCGACTCGACGCGCCCCTGAGGGTCGATGTCAAGACCGGAAAACACTGGGGAGAGATGGAGTAGAAGATGATTGGAGATGATATCGCCAAGCTGGTGCATGACGCCATCGCGAGGGCGCAGGCGATCGGGGCGTTGCCCACGTTTGGGATTCCACCGATCCCCATTGGGCACCCGAAACAGGAAGGACATGGGGACTGGGCAACCCCCATCTGCATGCAGTTGACCGGCGTTGCTAAACTACCACCGCTGCGGATTGCAGAGATCGTGGTCGCTCATTTGGACCAGGCAGGCCCGGTAGGACGCGTGGACATCGCCAAGCCGGGGTTCATCAACTTTACCCTTTCGGAGAGCTGGCTGGGAGAGCAAGTGGACGTGATCCTGCAGGCGGGGCCTGGCTACGGTGATCTTGATCTTGGCCTAGGGAGAAGCGTTCAAGTTGAGTTCATCAGTGCCAACCCGACAGGTCCCCTGCATATCGGGAGCGCCCGCAATGCCGCGATTGGCGATGCCTTGGCCAACGTTTTGGCCGCTGCAGGTTACCAGGTGCAGCGAGAATACTATGTCAATGACGCTGGAACGCAGATGGAGGTTTTTGGGGCGACCCTCTACGCCCGGTATGCCCAGGCGCTGGGGCGTGATGAGGCGGTTCCCGAGGGCGGATATCAGGGAACCTATATGGTAGAGATGGGCCAGCGAGCGGCGGTCGAGGTTGGCTCGCGCTGCCTGGACATGGATCGAAGTCAGGCTATCCGTGAGATGACGGATTTGGGGCTCAAATACATGGTGCAGTCGATCCAGGCCGATGCGCGGTTGATGGGCATCCACTTTGACCGGTGGTTCTCGGAGCGGTCCCTCTATGAAGAGGGAGTCTTTGAGCAGGTGATGGCCATCCTGCGCGCTGGGAGCCATGTGATTGAGCGTGATGGCGCGATATGGTTCGAGGCCACAGAGTTGGGAGACAGCAAGGACGAGGTGCTGGTCCGCTCGAACGGCGCTCCGGGGTACTTTGCTTCGGATATCGCTTACCACTATGACAAATTCGTACGACGCGGTTTTGATTGGGTCATCGATGTCTGGGGTGCCGACCACCAGGGACACGTTCCGCGCATGCACGCGATGATGCGAGCGCTGGGCCTGGAGCCCAAACGGCTCTCCATCATCCTTTACCAGCTTGTCACGCTAAAACGAAAGGGCGAGGTTGTACGGTTGTCCAAGCGAACCGGCGAGATCATTACCCTGAGAGAGGTCTTGGAGGAGGTCGGCGCCGACGCAGTGCGTTTCTTTCTGGTTTCCCGCAGCGCCGATAGCCAGATGGACTTTGATTTGGACCTGGCCAAGGAGCAGTCCAGCGAGAACCCCGTCTACTACATTCAGTACGCTCATGCGCGTATCTGCAGTATCCTGCGGTTGGCGGCGGAAAAGGGGCTGCTGGATAGTGGTGGCGATGTTGGGCTTCTGACTCACCCTATGGAACTGGCGCTGATCCGGCGCCTGTTGAACTTTCCAGAGGTGGTTCGTGTGGCCGCAACTGATCTTGCCCCGCATCACCTGGCGTATTATGCTCAGGACCTCGCCAGCCAGTTCCACCTGTTCTACCGAGATTGCCGCGTGGTGTCGGGAGAACCCGGTGAGCAAGAGATCAGCAAAGCGCGGCTGAAACTAGCCCGCGCAGCCCAAGCGGTCCTTGCCAAGTCGTTGCATCTCATGGGGATGACTGCGCCGGAGCAGATGTAGCAACGGGCAGATTGTTTGACAAAAGGTTATGGGCTTCCGTATAATAGCGGGTAGGGGCGAATAGCTCAGTCGGGAGAGCATCTGACTTACATTCAGAAGGTCACAGGTTCGAGCCCTGTTTC
>DDYO01000284.1 GCA_002348045.1 Anaerolineales bacterium UBA2232 | reverse complement strand
CCGGCATCCAGAAACCTCTGCTCAATGGCAGCACGATCGACGCACTGACGGTCCTCGTCGGATACCGTGTAGCGGAACCGGACATCGGCGCCAGAGCAGTCAGCTACAGCAGCATCCAGGTCAGCGGAGAACTGATCTCCGGAACCCTCCCATGCGGTCTCGCCAAACACAAAGCGACGGGCCGGAGTTGAGACAAAACGGTATGAAGGCCGCTTACCGTCAAACTCCCAGACGATAAAGCCCTTATCTTCCTGTTCGCCGAAATTCAATCGACCCGGGCTGCCGGAGTAAACCACATTGCCCCACGATTGGTGTTTGTGAACGTGGCCGAGCATGATGGCATCGCACCTGGACGCCTGCAGATCGTTGACGCCGAACTCAAGGTCTTCGCCAATCGCCATCTGCCCGGACGAGAACTGAGCACCGGTAACCATGCCGTGAGAAACCAACACGGTGGGGACATTAAACTGCTCGTTTAGCAGGCCAAAACCAGCGAATAGGTCATGCACCAACTCGCGGAACTGGATATTACCACCGCGGATAGAATCGGTCGGCAGCCGGCCCAGGAGAGCGGCCTTGTCCAGCGACGGCACTAAAGTGAAAATAGCCTTGCAGTTGCCACCAGAGACCAGATCGATCGGCGCAAAATCCCCGGTATCGAGCAAGGCCACTATTTCAACATCAGACGAGACATGCACCGGAAAGCGACCACGCAAGTGACCAAACAGGTACGGCGATTCGCGGTCATGGGACCGGGTACCGCGGATGATCACGACCGGAGCAATATCGGCAGCACGTTCGATAAAGGAGATCGCCGCCCGGGCACAATCGCTGTCGAGGCGAATACGACCATCGAATTCATCAAGTGTATCGCCGGCCAGCACGATGCAATCTGGACGCTCCTGATAGGCAACAGACAGGAGATGGTCGGTTACCCGAACCACCTCCTGCAGTTTGTCGACGTTGTTGGAAAAATGGAAATCTGCAGTATGGAGTATCTTCATGGCGTCCCCCTATACCATCCCGTCAGCAGCCGGCATCTGCTCGGTTCCAGCAATGTCCCGCACCATAGCCGCAAAGCCGTCAGCATCCTGCCCCAGCGATTCCTTGACGTGCTTATACAGAGAGACCATCTCGCCACGGGACATCTCGTTGACATCCTCCCCCATGCCCTGGCTGGCAGCGTAGATAATAATCTCGTCCAGCGTCAGTTTGTGGGGCATAACGAGACCGGACAGCGACATGATGGCGGAACGGCGGTCAAATTCCTCTGCCGGCTTGGCGGCAGGCTCCGGAGACGGCATAGGCTCAGGCTGCGGGTCATGGGCCAGCCCCAGGTCTGCAGGCAGAGCATCGGTCTCCGGCTCTTCTGCAACAGGCTGCGGCACCTTGCCGGTCAGGAGCGAGAGTGCCTGCAGAGACCGGTTGGCAACCGCCTGCGGCTCGGCATAACGGGCCAACTCCATCGGGTCAACGGCCAACTCCAGGGTGACAATCCACTGCTGCTGTCTCCGGCCGTCCGGCGTCTTAACGGTCTCGGCCACCTTGCACAACTCAAAGAAGGCATTGCCGTTAAATAGGCCATCAAACCGACCAAGGATGTGTCGGACCCGGCGCAGGATGCTGACCGACTCCCCGAGACCGTACCATGACCGGGTGGGTATAACGATCTCGCCGGCCGACCGGACACCGGGGACGTAGACACGGTACATGCCGCCAAAAACGACCTTGTATCCACACGCCTTCGTGGCCTTTTCCTCGTCGTCGGTATCCAGAATCTTCCAGTCCTCCTGCTTCGCCGGGAGCTTGGTGTCCTTCGGCAGATACTTAAACTTCATCTTCGAGCCTTCGTAGAACGACACGCAGCGCAGATTGGCGCCACCATCAAACGCCCTGAAATTGTGAGGTATTGTCTTCTCAATATCCGAAACCGGCAACCAACAAGGAATGCGCCGGACCTTACCGTCAGGGTCGGCATAGTTCTTCCGGATGTATTCGGCATCGGCCGGCCGCTTGAAGTCCTCGTCACGGACAACAAAATAATCGCAGTTTGACGGCATCAGGCAGGTCTTTTTGGTGTACCCCTTCGGAGCGATCTTCAAAAGCTCGGCGTCGATAGCGTCGAACCCGTGCCCTTCGTTCAACATCTGCTCATAGAGCTTTTTCTGGGCATCGGTGGCGTCACGAAGCAGAACCTTGATGCCAGGCCGGATAACGCCGGCATGGCGGATGCGCTCACGATTTCCGAGGATCATGGAAACTTCGTGCAGGTCTCCGGTCTCCACAATGGAGGCGATGGCGTTGGTATTGTCGAGACCTTCTTCGTGTTGGTTGTCACTCATTTTGCACCTCCCACCGGGCGGATAGAAACAGATGGTTCGCCGACTTTGCGGAATTTGAGAATCTCCGGCATTACCACCGCAACGCCTTCCAGCCCTTTAGAATCCCAGGACACACGGCCGGCAGCCCAGACGGCTTGCAGCGACGATGCCTTGACGGTTTTGCCACCAGAGGCAACAGCAGCCTTGATAGCATTCTCAAGCTCTACGGCACGGGCAGATAACGGTGCTATTTGTGCATCGTATGCGGATAGCGTAGAAGCATGACCATCAAGCAGTGAATCGATGTACGTCTGCTTGGCCTGGGCTACCTTCTCGATCTCTGCACGGATATCCGCCAGTCCGTCCAGCATCTGCGATACATCAGGCGGGACTACGACCACGTTCGTGGCGACGATCTGGGACACCGCACCAGCGGCGCCGAGCGTTTCGGCGGGAGCGACGTGTTGTTGCATGACAAACCTCCAAAAAAGTAATGGTGGGCAGTGCGCTGCAACTGTACCCAGCCTATATCACGGCATGTATGTACGCCGGCATCGCCGGTGGCAGCAGCCCGGTGGAACCACTGACCCGCAAGTACCTGCGCTGCTTCGGCCTTGAAGTGAACTTGCGGATCAGCGAAAGCGAGACCATGCTGGAGTACGGCGTG
>DDYO01000015.1 GCA_002348045.1 Anaerolineales bacterium UBA2232 | reverse complement strand
GATCACGGTTTTGCCCAAAGGGGCGGGAAGCGAAAACATGAGCCGGCTGGCGATGCTGACTCCGGCCAAAGGCAGGGAGGGCGTTGTCAACCTCGTTGTGGAGACGGTCGAGAGTTCGGGGGCAAATCCTTGCCCGCCAGTGACCGTGGGGGTGGGGATCGGAGGGACGGCCGAATACGCGCTGCTCCTGTCGAAAATCGCCCTGCTGCGTCCTGTTGGCGAACCCAGCAGCGATCCCGACGATGCCGCCCTTGAGGCCGAACTGCTGGGACGGATCAATGCGCTGGGCATTGGACCCATGGGCTTGGGCGGCCGCGTCACCGCCCTTGCTGTCCATGTGGAGAGCTTCCCATGCCACATCGCCAGCCTCCCAGTGGGCATTACCCTTCAGTGTCACTCGGCCAGGCACCAGCAAGCGGTTCTCTGACGGAGGCTAATGGGGAATGCAGAAAGATGGAACGATGAGGATTCAGGCCCCGTTGGGCGATGATGTGGTGCGCCAGTTGCGGGCTGGTGACGAGGTTACCGTGCATGGAACGGTATATGTCGCCAGGGACGCCGCGCACAAACGCCTGGTACAGGCCCTTGGCCAGGGGCAGCCATTGCCCTTTGATCCTCGGGGGCAGATCATCTACTACATGGGACCTTCGCCACGCAGGCCAGGCAAGGCGGTTGGGTCTGCTGGGCCCACCACCGCTGGACGGATGGATGAGTACACGCCGGCGCTCTTGCAAGCAGGACTCAAAGGCATGATCGGCAAGGGAAGCCGGTCGAAGGCTGTACGCGACGCAATCCAGAAGTATTCGGCAGTGTACTTGGTGGTGACTGGAGGAGTTGCAGCGCTGATCGCGCAGGCAGTACGGGCATCGGAGGTGGTGGCCTATGAGGACCTCGGTGCCGAGGCGCTCCTGCGCTTGGAAGTAGAGGACATGCCAGCCATCGTGGCCAACGATGTGTATGGGGGAGACGTGTACGAACAGGGCAGGGCCATGTACAGGAAGGAAGGCTGATGCGCATTCGCCTGTCTTCGGAAAAGCTGGCAACGGAGTTTGTGCGCAAAGTAGCACTGCGTAGTGGGCAGGACCTGCACAAGTGTTACCAGTGCGGCAAGTGCTCGGCAGGCTGCCCTGCTGCAGGTTCGATGGATATCTTGCCGAACCAGGTGATCCGGCTGGTGCAGTTAGGGCTGGAGAATGAAGCCCTAACTGCGCAGACGATCTGGTTCTGTGCTTCTTGTCTGACCTGCGCGGCACGCTGCCCCCAGGGAGTTGATGTCGCCCGCGTGATGGAGAGCCTTCGCGAGATGGCGATGGACCGAGATGGCGATCACCTACTGGTAGCACAGCTTGACCTCGAGGACATGGAGGATTGGCCGCAGCAGGCTCTGGTGGGCGGATTCCGCAAGTACACGATCTAGCTGCTCGCACGGATCGAAGATGGGGTTCTAGTCCAGAGAGTCGGGTGTTTTGTTGGGAGACGTTGCCATGTGCAGGGGGTTGTGACGATGAGGCTGCCCTACTTCCCCGGATGCACCCTTCGCGAGAAGGCCAGGGGATTTGACGCGTCAGCGCGAGCTGGGATGGCCTTGGTTGGTGTCGAGTTGGTCGAGCTCAGTCAATGGAACTGCTGTGGAGCCGTGTTCCCGCTAGTCGTTGATAATCTGCTTGACCTGGCAGCAACGGTCCGGGTCTTGGCTCAGGCGCGCCTGGAGGCCGAGCAGCTGGCAGTGGCGTGTTCTGCCTGTTACAATGTCCTGAAGCGGGTGAACCTTGTCTTGCGCCTGGATGAGGACAAGCGGGACAAGGTCAACCACTTTATTGAACGAGACTACTGCGGCGATATCCAGGTTCTTCATCTGCTCGAGATCCTCCGCGACGGCGTTGGTTTCTCAGTGGTGCAGCGAGCGGTTAGAAAGCCCATGGCAGGACTCAAGGTTGCCTGCTACTATGGGTGTACGCTGCTCCGCCCGGGCGCTGAGATGGCTCTGGATGACGTGGAGAACCCGAGGATCATGGAGGATTTGATCCGAGCTCTCGGTGCAGATCCTGTTTGGTTCCCGCACCGGACAGAATGCTGCGGTTCCTACGTTGCGGTCAAATCCGCCGATGCTGTGATGGAGACGTCTCACCGAATCTTGGCAGCGGCAGGTGCAGCCGGCGCCGATGTGATCGTGACCAGCTGCCCACTGTGCCAGTTTAACCTGGATCGACAACAAGCCAGGATGGGACAGGTGCATGGTGGTTTTCGGACGATCCCCGTCATCTACTTTGCCCAGTTGATGGCCATTGCACTTGGCGGCGACCCCAAGGCCTATGACCTGGAGGGCCTGGTGCAGGATGTGCGGCCATTGCTCCAGTCTAGAGGGATGCTGTGATGCTTGATCGAGCCAATTCTGAGCCACGGGCATTGGTCATTGGCGCCGGCATCGCGGGTATTCAGGCGGCTCTGGACCTGGCGGCTGCCGGCCATCGAGTTGTGCTGCTGGACCGCAATCCGTCTATCGGCGGCAGGATGGCGCAGCTCTCGGAGACCTTCCCGACCCTCGACTGCGCGATGTGCATTCTCGCTCCCCGCCTGGCTGAGGTGGCTCGCCATCCATCCATAGAACTGCTGACCTACTGCGAGGTGCGGGCGGCAAAGAAGGAACTGGACCGATTTCTGGTCTTGGTGGAGCAGAAGCCACGATATGTGGATGCCGACAAGTGTAACGGGTGCGGGGAGTGCGTGAGCGTGTGCCCTATCGAGGTGCCCAGCGAGTATGATGAGGGAGTGGCGCTGCGCAAGGCAATCTTTGTCCCCCACCCTCAGGCCGTTCCGATGAAGTACCTGATTGATCTCCCAAATTGTATCCGGTGTTTCAGATGCGTGGATGCCTGCGGGAAGCTGGACGCCATCGACCTTGGCCAGCAACCGAGGCATTTCTGGATCGATGCTGACAGCATCATGGTTGCAACGGGATTTGACCAATTCCCCGTGGAGAAGCTAACCGAGTATGGATATGGCGTCGTTCCCGACGTCATCACCTCACTCGAATTCGAGCGGATTCTGTCGGCCGCTGGCCCAACCGCCGGTCAGGTGCGCAGACCGTCGGACGGTATGGTGCCCCAAGAGGTGGTATTCGTACAATGTGTGGGCTCGCGAGATCCAGAGCTCGGAGTGCCCTATTGCTCCAAAGTATGCTGCATGTACACAGCGAAGCACGCGATGTTGTACAAACATCGTGTTCCCACCGGTCAGGCGTATGTTTTCTACATCGATGTCAGGGCAGCTGGAAAGGGGTATGAGGAATTCGTGCAGCGAGCAGTGGTTGAGGAACACGTGCTATACCTACGGGGCAAGGTCAGTAGGGTCTTTCGTGATGGCGATAAGGTCATGGTGTGGGGGGTGGATACGCTGACTGCTCGACAGGTAGAGATTGGGGCGGACCTGGTGGTGTTGGCTCCGGCCCTGGTGCCCTCTGAAGGAGTGCGTCAGCTGGCCAGCATTCTTGGTCTGCAGGTTGACGTGGACGGCTTTGTCACCGAAGTTGACGCCAACGATCACCCGATGGATACCGGCGTGCCAGGCGTCTTTGCGATGGGTGCGGCCGTGTCGGCAAAGGATATTCCCGAAAGCGTTTCGCAGGCCAGTGGTGCGGCCGCAAGAGCGCTGGGTTTCTTTGCTCAGTCGGCTCGCGGGAAGGACTCTCCCTAGTGCCTCCCAGGGTTGGAGTCTTTGTGTGCCACTGCGGCGTCAACATCGGGGCGGTGGTGGACGTCGCCGCGGTGAAGCGCACGATGATATCGGATCCCCGCGTGGTCCGGGTGCTGGATCATCGCTATCTATGCTCCGAGGCTGGACAGGCATCGCTGAGGCAAGCATGTCGGGAGGCCGCCCTTGATCGAGTGGTGGTCGCAGCCTGTTCGCCCAACATGCATGAGGCGACCTTCCGTAGTTGCGTTGCAGAGGCCGGTCTCAATCCGTACCAGTTGGAGATTGCCAACATTCGTGAGCAGTGCAGCTGGGTGCACTCGAGGGACCCCATAACAGCGACGCAGAAAGCGGTGGCTTTGGTGCGCTCGGCTGTGGAAAACGTGATAGGAGATGAGCCCCTTGGCTGGCTAAGACTGCCACTGGTGCGGCGGGCGCTGGTGATCGGAGGCGGGTTGGCGGGAATGCAGGCTGCCCTGGACATCGCGGATGCGGGCCACCAAGTCGTTCTCATCGAGCGGGAGGAGCGGCTCGGTGGGCGAGTTGCATCGTTGAGCCAAGTCTATCCGTACCTGCGCCCAGCAAGCCACCTGACTGACGGCAGAATGGACCGGGTAAACGGTCACGAGCGCGTTCAAGTGCTGACCAACACCGTGGTCAAGGCAGTGAGCGGCCATGTGGGGAGCTTTCGCGTGACCCTACAATCGACATGCTCCGCAGGTACAAAGAACGGAGGATCCAAGACTGAGATTGAGGTCGGCGCCATCGTCCTAGCCACCGGGTTTTCGCTTATGCCCAAGACTCACTTGCCTGAATACGGCGCCAGCGCCTGCCAAGATGTCGTTGACGCTCTGGAAATCGAGAGGATGCTTCAGCGAGACGGACCCACCGGCGGCAAGATCCTGCGACCTTCTGATGGGCGCGAGCCTAAAGAGGTGGCCTGGATCCAGTGCGCTGGCTCGCGCGACATAGAACACGGCGTGCCCTATTGCTCCAAGATCTGCTGTATGTACGTGGCCAAACAGGCGGTGCAGTTCCAGAGGCAGACTCCCGGCGCGCANNAGCGCGCAGGCGTATGTCTTTTACATCGATTTGCGCGCAGGCGGCAAGGGATATGAAGAATTCGTACAAAGGGCGGTCGAGCAGGATGGAGTGTTGTACATTCGGGGCAAAGCCAGCCGTGTGTTCTCTGAAGCCGACAAGGTTGTTGTGTGGGGTGTGGATACTCTGACGGGGAAGCACGTAGAGGTAAGAGCGGATCTCGCTGTCTTGGCCATGGCGGCACTTCCCCATCCGAGCGCGCGAGAGCTGGCTGGGGTTCTCCATGTAGCTACCGATGAAGTCGGATTCTTCTCGGAGGCTCATCCCAAGCTGCGGCCGCTGGAGAGCCTTACGGCTGGGGTCTTCCTTGCCGGTGGGGCGCAGGGACCCAAGGACATTCCGGAAACCGTCGCGCAGGCCAGCGGCGCGGCCAGCAAAGTACTGGCCCTGTTTGCTCGAGAGGAGATGTTGCAGGAGCCGCTGATCGCGCGAGTGCAAGCGGAGCTGTGCTCCGGTTGCGGGCTCTGCGTGGCGGCTTGTCCGTATGAGGCGAGGGTATTGGATCCCCGCAAGTCGGTGGCAAACGTGGTCGCAGCGCTGTGCCAGGGCTGTGGTGCGTGCGTCAGCGCCTGTCCAAACAACGCGTGCGAACTGAACAATACTTCGTCGACGCAGGTGATGGCGATGGTGGAGGCCTTGCTGCAAGAACAGGCGGTGCCTGAGTGGATGATCGGACAGTCCTAGCTGGCAGCTCTCCTAACACCGAGGGCCAGCCGACGTGTGGTGTCTTGGTGATCGGCGGCGGCGTCGCCGGCATGCAGTGCGCCAAGGACCTGTCTCAGGCCGGCTTCCGAGTCTATTTGGTGGAGGAGAAGTGGGCTCTGGGAGGCACTGCTGCGCTGCTGGACAAGACCTACCCGACCAACTCCAATGACTGCTTCCTGTGCGTTGTTCCTCCCAAGCTCACTGATGCGGGACGCTATCCCAACTGCTGGAATGTCCTGCACGGCAGCAGGCAGTGTACCCTTGATCCGCGAGCCCTGGAGGCAAGTGGCAACATCCAAGTCATCACGGGGGCAACGGTCAAAGAGGTGATCGGACCGGCCGGGAACATGACAGCCCGCATCCACCAACAGGCTCGTTTTGTCGATACGATGCGCTGTGCCTCCTGCGGTGACTGCGTCGAGGTTTGCCCAGTATCCCTTCCAGATCCCGCCAATCAAGGCAAGACACAACGCAAAGCCATTTTCAAGCTCTTTCCCCAAGCGACTCCAGTGGCCTACGCCATTGAGAGGCGAGGCACGGCGCCGTGTCGTGAGGCCTGTCCTATCGGCCAGCGTGCCCAGGGCTACATTGCTCTGATCCGAGAGCGCCGGTTCGCGGATGCGTACCGAGCTATTGTGGAGGACAATCCGTTTCCATCGATCTGCGGGCGAGTGTGCAACCATCATTGCGAGGATGAGTGCACCCGGGGCCAAGTCGATGCACCCGTTTCCATCATGGTGCTCAAGAGGTTCGTGGCCGACTGGGCCACGGCTCACCCCGAGGCAGTGCTGGAGGGTCCCGACCGGCCAGCCGTTCCAGGGAAGACCGCAAGGATCGCGGTGGTGGGATCTGGTCCAGCCGGACTGACCGCGGCGCACGATCTTGCACTGATGGGGTACCCTGTAACCGTGTTTGAGGCGCTGCCGGTGCCGGGAGGGATGATGCGCGTTGGCATTCCTTCATATCGCCTGGCCCGGGAATTGGTGCAGAAGGAAATTGACCAAATTCTCAGACTGGGAGTGGGGCTAAAGCTCAACTCGAAGATTGAGGACCTCGATGATCTCTTTGACCAGGGGTATGAAGCCGTCTTCCTGGCCATTGGGTCCCACGCGGGCCGGAAGCTGCGGCTGCCGGGCAGCGATCTGCCCGGAGTCATGGTGGGTACCCAATTCCTGCGGGACGTGGCGCTGGATAGACCTGTACCGATAGATGGCCAGCGGGTTGTCGTTCTCGGAGGAGGCAATGCTGCCGTTGACACGGCCCGTACGGCGCTGCGTCTGGGCGCCCGGTCAGTGATCATGGCCTGCCTGGAGAGCTGTGAACTGATGCCGGCTCACTCCTGGGAGGTGGCGGAGGCCATCGAAGAGGGCGTTCATATCCTGAATGATCGGAGTTTCCTCGAAATCGTGGGCAGCGGACAGCAGGTCACGGGCATTCGATGCTGCCGGGTTGACTTTCGGGGCTTTCGGGCTGATGGGTCGCCGGACATGGACGAGTTTCCCGAGACCGAGCAGGTCATCCCTGCCGATGTCGTGGTTTTCGCCACCGGGCAGGGACCGGATTCGGGGTGGCTTGGTAGCTGCAACCTGGATGTGTCGCGCAATGGTACCATTGTGGTTGACAACGCGACCCTGGCCACAAATCGGAGAGGTGTATTCGCTGGGGGCGACGGTACCACAGGAGTCGGCTTCATCGTTGATGCCATCGCCGCGGGTCGCCAAGCGGCACGCTCCATTGACCAGTTCCTGAGGGGTGTACCGTTCACGCCACAGCCGGCTGCTCTTCCCAAAGTAGTAATTCAACCCATTGAGCTCGAGTCCAGACTGCGCAGTGGTGATATCGTTATTGGTGCGCGCCAGGAGCCCGCTCACGAGAGTCCGACCCAGCGGGTGACCGACTTTCGTGAGATCACGGCTACCCTGACCGAGGAGCAAGCGGTGGCAGAAGCCCAGCGCTGTCTGGCCTGTGGCGATTGCTCAGAGTGCTTGGAGTGCGTGCGAGCGTGCCAGGTGGAAGCGGTGAGGCACGACATGCGGGAGACAGAGCTCACGATTAAGGTAGGCTCGGTCGTTGTAGCCACAGGAGCCGCGCCTTTCGTGCCCTGGGATGACTCGAGGTTTGGTGGCGGCAGATTCGCCAACGTGGTCACGAGCTTGGAGCTCGAACGAATGCTGTCCCCCACAGGCCCCAGCGGCGGCTGGGTTCTACGGCCTTCCGACGGCAGTGCACCGCGACGCATTGGCTGGGTGCTCTGTGTGGGCCCGCACAACGCTGCTGACAGACGCTCCTATTGCTCCTCGTTCTGCTGCATGTCAGCGGCCAAGGAGGCATTGCTCACAATTGAGCAGGTGATTGATGCTGAGGCTGTGATACTTGGGCCGGAGGTCCTTTCGCGTGGGTACGAGTCAGAGCGTTACCTGGCGAAGGTGCGTCGTACTGGCCGTGTGCAATTGCTTCGAGGCGAGGTCACCTCGCTGCAGGAGGGTGAGGGTACCGGCAATCTGCTAGTGACCTACCACGTGGACGGCATCGAGCGCAAGGAGGAGCTTGACATGCTCGTGCTGTCGGTAGGAGTTGCTCCGGGCCCCGCGCAAAGGGAGTGGGCCGAGACCCTGGGCGTTCGGAGGAACGAGCACGGCTTTCACTGGACAGTGGAGGGACATCCGACGACGGCCTCGCGGTCCGGCTTCTTTGCCGCCGGGGTCTGTCGGGAGCCAATGGACATCAGTCGATCAATCGCCGATGGATCCGGCGCGGCCGGCGACGTTGCTCGCCTACTGGTACCAGTTCGGGACCGTATTGAGGGAGGATTGCAGGCGGCAGCGCTGGAATGGGAGGATGCGGAGCCGCGCATCGGGGTGTTTGTGTGCGAGTGTGGCCATGAGATCGGCGCCGTTGTGGACGTGCCGTCGGTCGTTGAGTTCAGTGCGGCGCTGCCTGGCGTCGTGTACGCTGAAGGGACTCTGTACGCGTGTTCGCACGAGCACCGCCGAAAGATCGCGGAGGCGATCCAAGCCCAACGGCTCAATTGTGTCGTGATCGCCTCGTGCACTCCGCGAACGCATGAGCCGCTGTTTCAGCGCATGTTGGCAGATGCGGGACTGCATCCTGGTTTGCTGGAAATGACCAACATCCGCGAGCAGGCCTCTTGGCCTCACCGGGATGAGCCCGTCCGGGCGACCGAGGCTGCCCAACGAATCGTGGCCATCGCCGTGGCCAAGGCCTCTCTGTTGACGCCTCAGCCAAGGATTATGGTGGACGTTCATCCGTCGGTGCTGGTCATCGGGGGCGGCATGGCGGGAATGACAGCGGCGTTGTGCGTTGCCGCCCAGGGTTTTGAGGTTCACCTGGTGGAGAAAAGCACCGGACTGGGAGGCTTTGCCCGGTTCATACATCGAACGCTGGCCGACGGTGATGTGCAGCCACTTGTGTACGATACCGTACGACGGGTGAACAGCCATCCGGGGATCAAGGTGCATCTGGGCGCGCGCCCGGTTGCCCTGTCTGGTTGGGCCGGCGCCTTCCGTTCGGAGTTGGAGGTGGGACGCGGTCGCACCACCTCGATAGACCACGGAGCGGTCATCGTCGCCACGGGGGCTGAGGCGGCGAGCACCGCTGACCTCCTCTATGGGCGAGACCGCCGGGTGTGCACCCAGGCCGAGCTTGGGGCGAGGTTGATCAGTGGACCGGCGCTGCCGTCGGATGTGCGTTCGATCGTCATGGTACAGTGCATTGGGTCGCGGACGACGGAGCGCGCCTACTGCAGCCAGGTCTGCTGCGGACAGGCGCTCAACAATGCGCTCGCTCTCAAAGCAAGCTACCCCAGTACCGAAATCTGGGTGCTGCATCGTGGGATGCGCACGTCTGGCTTTGACGACGAGCTTTACCAACGGGCTCAAGAAGCCGGCATTCGACTGCAGCGGCACAGCGAAGAGCAGCCGCCTTCTTTGGCAATGTATGATGGGTCGCTCCGGTTGACCTGGGAGGATGAGCACGGGGACCATACCTTGCGGCCTGACTTGGTGGTGTTGAGCACGGGCATTGTGGCCGCCGACAACAAAGAGCTGGAACATGTTTTGAACCTCGATCTGAACGGAGATGGCTTCTTTGCCAGTCTCCACAGCAAGCTAAGGCCACTGGAGTCGTCCCGAGAAGGCATCTACTTGTGTGGGATGGCGAGGGGTCCCCGCAATTTGCGGGAAGCCATAGTCGAGGGACAGGGTGCTGCGATAAAGGCCATCGCTCTGTTGTCACGCCGTTACGTTCACGCTCCCCTCGCGGTGGCTCGAGTCAACGAACGGATCTGTTCGGGCTGTGGCCTGTGCATAGATGTCTGTCCCAATGAGGCGAGGGTGCTCGATGCTGAGCGAGGCATAGCCGTCGTTCTGGCAGCGATGTGCGTTAGCTGCGGTGCGTGCGCTGTCGCTTGTCCAAACGGCGCCAGCGACGTCATTGGCTTCACAAAGGTGCAGGAACTTGCTAGAATTGCCATGGCGCTGGATTAGGCCGTGCCCGGATGGCGCCTCAAGCATCTCTGAGAAAACAGGAGGGGTAGAATGCTGGTGAAAGACAGGATGACTCGGAATCCGATAACGGCGAGTCCCGAGACCTCGCTCTACGATGGATTAAAGCTGATGCGCGAAAACAAGGTCCGCCGGCTTCCGGTGATCGGGACGGGGGGCAAGTTGTTGGGCATCGTGTCCGAGAAGGATCTGCTATATGCATCTCCATCGCCGGCCACTACGCTGAGCGTGTGGGAAATGAACTCGCTCATAGCCAAGATCAGCCTCAAAGACCTCATGACCAAGAATCCCATCACGGTGTGTGAAGACTGCCCCCTGGAAGAGGCTGCCCGGGTCATGGTGGACAACAAGATCGGAGGGTTACCGGTCATGCGGGGGGATACCATGGTGGGGATCATCACTGAGACGGACCTTTTCAAGGTCTTCCTGGAGCTCTTGGGGGCAAGGCAGATGGGGACGCGGTTCACTCTTCTGGTCCCGGAGCGCAAAGGTCTCCTTGCTGACATGACCCGTCATGTGGTGGAACTGGGTGGCGACATCATCGCTCTGGGAACCTTTCTTGGTCAAGATCCCACCAACCGGCTGTTGACGCTCAAGGTAAAGGGCGTGGACAAGGAAGAGCTGTGGGAAAGGTGGTCCAAGCTGGGGATCAAGCTGGAGGACGTTCGCGAGACTTGAGCCCGCGGTGGGTAGAATGACAGGTAACCCTGGAGCGGTGGTCCACCAGGCCCGCTGTGGAGACCAGGAAGAGGGCTACTTGAGAGGAGCAGGAATGCCCGAAGAATTCGAGCCCAAGATCATTGCGTTCCTGTGCAACTGGTGTACCTATGCCGGCGCCGACCTGGCTGGCACGTCGCGGATTCAATATCCCGCTAACGTGCGAATCATCCGGTTGATGTGCGCTGGAGCACTGGATCCCCTCTATGTCGTCAAGGCGCTGATAGAGGGGGCCGACGGCGTTTTTATCGGGGGATGTCACCCCGGCGATTGCCACTACCAAAGTGGCAACTACAAAGCGCGCCGGCGCGTGGCGATTCTCAATGCAGTTCTGGAGCAGAATGGTCTGGAATCCGACCGAGTTTGGCTGCGCTGGATCAGCGCCAGCGAGGGGCGGCTCTTTGCAGACACTATGATTCACATGGTGGAGCACTTGAAGGCTAAAGGACCTCATCCATTGCGATTGCTTGGGGGGCTGTGATGCGGGCGACGGCTGTCCTGCCCGTGGTCAACGGAGACACTCGGGAGGCTTTGCGGGACTTGCTTCGGCGCCTGCTGCGAGAACAGCTCGTTCAGGCAGTGATGGTTCCTCGCCGCATGGCTCAAGGCCACGTCGTCACAGCGTCGCTGGTGGTCAATCCCGCCGAACTTGACACTGCTGACCCGTTAGCGGCGGTAATGCCCGTCCAGTCAGCGCGATTGGTCGCTCGGCTGTCGTCGGCAGGGGGCGCCGGTCGCGTGGCTGTAGTAATTCGTTCCTGCGAATGGCGAGCACTGGTGGAGCTGGTCAAACTCAAGCAGGCTAGCCTGGACAATCTCCTAACCATCGGCGTGGACTGTTTGGGCACCTATGAGATGAACGATTACCTGCAGTTGTGCGCTGATGGAGGTGATCCCGGGATGGAGCTTCTCTCCGGGGCGCTGCATGGCCGGGACGCCCCGCGAAGCGGCCATGCCCTGCGCACGGCCTGTAGCATGTGCGAACACCCAGTAGCAGAGGGTGCCGATATGGTCGTTCAACTGGTGGGCTGGGATACCCAGCAGAGCATTGGTTTGGAGGCACCAGAGCCCGTGCTGTCGGCCTTGCACCTTCGAATGGCTCCGGTCAATTCAGAACGCGAACACGCTGTGGCGACCTTGACCCAGTCCCGCCTGGCGATGAGAGCAAGACTGCTTGCGGAATATCGAGCGCGCGTGAACGACGCCGAGTCTTTCGCTCAGGAGTACGCCGCCTGCACCGGATGTCACAATTGTATGGTGGCTTGTCCCATCTGCTACTGTCTGGAGTGCATCTTTCGCGGTGCGACGTTTCGCCACAGCTCGGCCGACTATTTGGCTCGGGTAGCCCGGCAGGGAGTACTGCGACTGCCTGCCGATATCCTGCTCTTTCATCTAACCCGTATGAATCACATGGCAACCTCGTGCGTGGGATGCGGGCTGTGCACCAGCGCCTGCCCGGTGGGCTTGCCGGTGGCAACCGCCTTTCGTGCCGTGGCCGGTGAGGTACAGGCTTTGTTTGACTATCTTCCTGGACGAAGCGTGGAAGAACCACTGCCGCTGTCCATATTTCGTGAGGAGGAGCTGACGCACTTTGGCTCCTAGCCGGGAGGACTAGCAATGAGCGAAGGCAACTTGATTCCCGTCTACATCATGGGCCGCCAGTGCATGGTACCGGATACTCTGACGATCATGACGGCTATGGAGTATGCCGGCTACAAACTGATCCGTGGGGTAGGCTGCCGCGAGGGTTTTTGCGGAGCGTGTGCCACTGTGTTCCGTGTGCCAGAGGACTATCGATTGCAAATTGGGCTGGCATGCCAGACTATGGTTCAGCCGGGCATGTACCTGGCGCAGCTGCCATTCTTTCCGGTGCAGCGGTCAGCATACACCTTGGACGAGCTGAAACCGACCCTGGCGACCGTAGTGCGACTGTACCCAGAGGTCATGCGCTGCTTGAGCTGTGGCACCTGCACCAAGGTCTGTCCACAGGAGCTTGATCCCAGGGATTTCATGGCTGACATCATGCGGGGCGACATTGCCGCGGCTGCCAGCAAGTCCTTTGATTGCATTATGTGCGGGCTGTGCGCTGCTCGCTGTCCCGCTGACCAGGCTCAGTATCATGTGGCGCTGCTCTGCCGGAGGCTGTACGCCCGTTACCTGGCCCCGCCAGCGCAACACGTACGACTTCGGGTGTCTGAGATCGAAGAGGGCAGGTTCGACGCAGAGCTGAGCGACCTCAAGGCCATGAGCAAGGATGAGCTCCGGGAGCTGTATGCGCAAAGGGTAATCGAACCGGACTAGGAGAGGAACACCTGATGAGCTATACCCCAGAGATGCTCGAGTCGATCCGGAAGGTCGAGAAAACTCGGCCAGAGCGCCTACGGGAAACGGTGGCGGCCATGAGCCCTGGCGACAAGGAGGCCATTCTTAAGCGGTTCCATCCTGACTATGTCCAGACAGGGATGCGTCCTCTGCGGGTGGGGCCTAATCAGGGGGATCGTACCCCCACCGAGTTGGCGGATTTGTTGGAGGCGCGCCCAAAGATCACGCCTGACTCGGTGGATCTGACTGAGGCCAGCTTGGAAGCTGACGTGCTCGTCATCGGTGGTGGCGGTGCCGGGTCGTCGGCAGCTCTCGTGGCGCAGGAACTCGGTGCCGACGTATTGCTGGTGACCAAGCTGCGGCATGGCGATGCTAACACGATGATGGCCCAAGGGGGTATTCAGGCGGCCGACCTACCCCATGACTCGCCCGGACAGCATTATTTGGACGTGATGGGGGGTGGCCACTATTTCAACGATCCGGACCTGGTGGAGGCATTGGTACGTGATGCTCCCGGAGTGATTCTCTGGCTGGAGCAGCTCGGCGCCATGCTGGATAAGGAACCGGACGGCACCATGAAGCAGTTGCACGGTGGAGGGACATCGCGCAAAAGGATGCACTATGCCCGCGACTACTCCGGCGCGGAGATAATGCGTACGTTGAGAGATGAGGTCAGAAATCGTCCCACCATCCGCGTGGTGGAGTTTTCGCCTGCTGTCGAGCTCATCATGGACACCAAAGACCAAGTTGCTGGTGCGGTGATACAGAATCTGGAGACCGACCAGCTCCTTGTTGTCAAGGCAAAGACCACGATTCTGGCCACGGGAGGCAGCGGGCGGCTTCACTACCAGGGTTACCCTACGACGAACCACCACGGTGCAACGGCTGACGGGTTGGTCCTGGCTTATCGTCTGGGCGCCAAGCTCAGCTTTATTGATACGATGCAGTATCATCCCACGGGCGCCGCTTTCCCCGAGCAGATTCTGGGCTTCCTGGTGACCGAGAAAGTGCGCGGACTGGGCGCGCAAGTCGTCAACGTTGATGGGAACCAGTTCGTGTACCCTCTGGAAACCCGAGACGTGGAAGCCGCCGCCTTCATCCGGGAGTGCCAGGAGCGGGGCAATGGGGTGCCAACCCCAACAGGACGGCTAGGGGTGTGGTTAGATTCACCCATTATCGAGATCCTCCACGGGCCAGGGACGATTGACGCCCAGCTCCCCGCGATGAGACGGCAGTTCAAACGCTTTGGCATCGATATCACCAAGCTGCCGATGCTGGTGTATCCCACGTTACACTATCAGAACGGCGGCGTGGCCATCAGACCCGATGGCTCCTGCGGGATCCTCAACCTCTTTGTCGCCGGTGAGGTGGGGGGCGGTGTGCACGGTCGCAATCGATTGATGGGTAACTCGCTGCTGGATGTGTTGGTATTTGGGCGTCGAGCCGGCGCGGCAGCGGCTGAACGCGCCAAGGATGTCGTGCTTGGCAGCCTGACCCTTGACCATCTCTGTCGTTGGGAACGGCAGCTAGGTGAAGCGGGCCTCGATCCTGTGGTGGAATCCCCCCTGGTGCTGCCGGACTATACACGGCACTGATCGCGCTGAAACAGACCAGTCGCGCTGTTTGACAAAACACATGGGTTCAGCTACAATGTCATGTCGCTGGCCCAAGGCCGCGACGTCAGTTAGCGGTGGAACAAGGAACGCCATGTGCGGAGGTACGTTTGGTGTACGCTGTCGTTGAAAGCGGTGGTAAGCAGTACAAGGTAACGGTGGGACAGACGATTGACGTTGAATCGGTCTCAGCCGTTATTGGGGAGCAGATTAACCTGGACCGTGTTCTACTGGTTGCTGGTGACAACGGCGTGACCGTTGGGGAGCCAACCGTAGAGGGAGCTTCGGTTTCCGCCACGGTCGTGGAACATGGTTTGGGGAAGAAACTGGTGGTGTTTCACTACCGACCCAAGGAGCGGTACCGGGTCAAGGCAGGACATCGCCAGCCGTACACTCGTTTGAGGATTGAGGCAATTCAGCTCTAACGCTAGAGCTTTTTGGGAGTGAACAGATGGCACACAAAAAGGGCGGCGGTAGCAACCGAAACGGTCGTGATAGCGCTGGTAGGCGCCTGGGCGTCAAGCGGTACGATGGCGAAGCCGTGAACTGCGGAACCATCATCGTTCGCCAGCGAGGCACGCATATCCACCCGGGCGTGAATGTCGGCATGGGCAAGGACCATACGCTATTTGCCGCCATTGACGGCTATGTCAAATTTGACTATGTCAGCCGGGACAAGAAGCGCGTTAACGTTCACCCAGAGAGGCAGTAGGTAATCCAGTGAAAAAGGGCATTCATCCCAAGTACTATACCGAGGCGAAAGTAATCTGCGCTTGTGGCAATACCTGGACCACCGGCTCGACGAAGGAAGAGATCCGGACGGACATGTGCTCCAAGTGCCATCCGTTCTTCACGGGCGAGCAGCGCATCGTTGATACGGCCGGGCAAGTGGACCGGTTCCAACGACGACTCGACAAGGTGGAGTCGCAGGCGCCCAAGGCTAGACGGCGTCGAGTCGAGCGCCAGCGTCAGCAGGATAGCATTTTTGAGTTCGCGGCGGAGGATATTGCCGCGGCTGCCGCGTCACTGTCGACCGAGGCCCAGCCAGTGGAGCAGGAGACTGCAGTCGCTGAGACGGCATCCGCTTCCGGAGGTCGGCAAGCCTCGGGAAGCCGGCGCAGGGAGCCACGTTCGACCAGGCGCTCAAGTCAACCGGCAGGGGCCGCGGGCTCCGAGTCCAAGGACGAGCCAAGCAAGTAGTTTCGAAATGGGGAATTGCACAGAGGCAGAGCAAACACTCTGCCTCTTTTTTACAGTCCGGTGAGGAGGTCAGGCGACCGTGGCGCACCATCGTTACGATGGCGGTTGGGTTGAGGTTGTATGTGGTTCGATGTTCTCGGGCAAGACCGAGGAGCTGATCCGCCGTGTGAAACGAGCCACCATCGCTCGGCAGTCTGTGCAGGTCTTCAAGCCCCGCCTGGATACTCGCTACGTGGCGGCGATGGTCACTGCGCATAGCGGGGCGCAGCTTGACGCCATGTCGGTGGAGGAAGCCGGAGAAATCCTGACTGCCCTGCGACCAGATACCGAGGTAGTAGCTGTTGACGAGGCGCAGTTCTTTGGTTGGGACATCTGCGAGGTTTGCAGCGAGCTTGCTGACCGGGGACTCCGCGTGATCGTGGCGGGATTGGACACGGACTTTCGGGGTGAGCCCTTCGGACCCATGCCGGTGCTGATGGCGCAGGCGGAGCGGGTGGACAAGCTGCAGGCCATCTGTCAAGTGTGTGGCGCTCCGGCCAGCCGCACGCAACGCTTGATCGACGGCAAGCCAGCGGCCTTTGACGATCCGGTGATCCGGGTCGGCGCTTCAGAGTGCTACGAAGCGCGCTGCCGAATGTGTCACCAGGTGGCGGCTGCGAAGGACCAGTCGTGAGCGAGATACACTACGGCGGGCAGGCAGTTCTCGAGGGCGTAATGATGCGGGGCAAGGGGCACATGGCCATTGCGGTTCGCGCGCCATCGGGAGTCATCGAAGTGCACGGCGAGCCGCTCCCGCAAGGGGTGTACAATAGCTTCCTGGGCCGGCTTCCTTTTCTGCGCGGGCTGACCATGCTGTGGGACAGCCTGGTATTGGGGACCAAAGCCCTTATGTATTCGGCCGACGTGTCGTTGGAAGGCGAAGGCCAGCAGATGAGTGGAGCGGTGATGGGGGGCACTCTCGCCCTTTCCCTGACCTTGGGCATCGGCCTGTTCGTCCTTGCGCCCGCCTTTCTGGTTGGTCTGGTGGATCGATACCTTTCTTTGGGTGTACTGGGCAATCTCGTGGAGGGCCTGCTGCGACTCGCGCTCTTTGTTGCGTATCTGGTGGCCATTCGAAGAATGCCAGATATTCGCAGGGTGTTTGCCTATCATGGAGCAGAGCACAAGACCATTAATGCCTACGAGGCCGGCGTATCCCTCACTCCTGAATCCGTTCAGCGCTTCAGCACGGCTCACCTGCGTTGCGGGACTAGTTTCCTGCTGACCGTTCTGGTAGTTTTCGTGCTGCTGTCGTCCCTTTTCGGCCGACCGTCTCTGCCCGTACGGCTGGCGTCGCGCCTGATACTGGTGCCGATGGTGACGGCAATCGCTTACGAGTTCATGAAACTGACGGCGCGTTATCATGACCACCCCGTTGTGCGGGCTATTTCGACACCCGGACTGGCGCTGCAGCGCTTGACCACAGAGGAGCCCGACGATGGGATGGTCGAGGTTGCCATTTCCGCTTTGCGATACGTGCTGACGGAGGATGGAGTGTTGGCAAACGGCGCTTCCGGCAATGAGTCGGTAAATCCCTGAGGAGGAACAATGCCTAATGTAGATGAACTGCTCGCGAGAGCGAGTAAGCCTTCGGCCGAGGCGCTTCGCCTGCATCCGGTGTACCGCGGCAAAGTTGCCATTACGGCCAAGTGTCCGGTGCGCAGTCTGGATGACTTTGCCATCTGGTACACGCCCGGCGTTGCTGCCCCGTGCAAGGCGATTCAGGCTGACCCGGAGAAAGCCTTTGAATACACCAACAAGGGCAATGCGATTGCCATCGTGACCGATGGGACTCGCGTTCTTGGCCTGGGTGACATCGGACCCACTGCCGGTCTACCGGTGATGGAGGGCAAGGCGCTGATCTTCAAGTATCTTGGTGGGGTGGATGCCTTCCCCATTTGCCTCGATACCAAGGACCCCAATGAGATTGTGCGTACGGTGCGGCTCCTCCAGCCGGGCTTTGGAGGCATCAACCTGGAGGACATTTCGCAACCCAAGTGCTTCTACATCCTCGACGCTTTGCGCAACGACCCGCAAATGCAGATCCCGGTCTGGCATGATGACCAACAGGGTACCGCCACCGTGCTGCTGGCCGGCCTGATCAATGCCCTCAAGATCGTGGGCAAGCGCATGGCCGATGTTCGCGTGGCGCTGGTTGGATTTGGGGCGGCTAATGTGGCAACCCTTCGCCTATTGCGAGCAAGTGGTGTGCCGATGGCTAATGTGATCGCTGTGGATTCAAGGGGCATCCTTCACCGCAATCGGCACGATGTCGAGGAACAGCTGGAGCAGTATGCCGACAAGTGGCGAATCTGCTTGGAGAGCAATGCCGAGGGTCGGACGGGGGGCATTGCCGAAGCGTTGCGGGGCATGGATGTCTGCATTGGATTCGCCAGACCGGGTCCGGGTACCATCAAGCCTGAATGGATAAGGGCGATGGCCAATGATGCCGTTGTCTTTCCCTGCGCCAACCCTGTTCCGGAAATATGGCCATGGGAGGCCAAGGAGGCCGGCGCACGCATCGTCGGCACGGGGCGCTCCGACTTTCCGAACCAGCTCAACAACTCCCTGGGCTTTCCAGGAATATTCCGTGGTGCCCTGGACGTCCGCGCTCGGACGATCACCGACGAAATGTGCTTGGCTGCCGCCGCCGAATTGGCCAAGTGCGCTGAGGAGAAGGGTATCCACGAGGACTATATCGCTCCGCTGATGAACGAGTGGGAGGTGTTCCCGCGGGAAGCGGTGGCCGTGGCCATGAAAGCACAGGAGCAAGGCGTGGCCCGGCTGGCCGTCACTCGCGAGGAGCTCTACGCCGCTGCCACTCGGACGATCTCGGCCGCCCGGGAACAGATCGAGCTACTGATGCGGGAAGGGTTGATCGAAGCAGTCCCTGATGCCTGAGGTCCGCTGGAGAATGCTGCCCGAACTGCTCGTCTCTCCAGGCAGGGAGGGCCACCACGCCCATGGTGAAAGTGGATTCACTCGACAGGGGGCCGATCCTGGCCCCCTTGTGCATTTTGAGGTAGTCTGTCATTGACCTTCCCCAGCCAGTGGGATAGAATGAAGCGGAGGCTGTCCCGTGTACAGCCCAAGATCAAACAAAGGACGTTCTGGTGAAGATTGTTTACCGTGACAAGGTCTATGAACTTGATGGCAGGATGACCCTGAGGGATGCCATCAAGAAGGTCGGCCTGAGACCCGATGCGGTGCTGGGCATCCGTGACGGCAAGCTCATGACCGACGACTTGATAGTGGAGCCCACTGATACCGTTCAGCTGATCGCAGTGGTCTCGGGGGGATAGTGGCATGTGTAAGCTAGTTGACAGATCAGCGAGCTGGAGGCCAGCGTCGTGAGGTGTCGCAAGTGCGGGACCCCTGCGGTGATCAACATGCGCCAACACCGCCTGGCCTTGTGCCAGAATTGCTTTCTGGAGTGGGTGCCGGCTCAGGTGCAGCGCACCATCGAAAAGTACAAGATGATCGCACCAGGCGAAAAGGTGCTGGTCGCGGTCTCGGGGGGCAAGGATAGCCTGAGCCTGTGGCAGATCCTGCAGCGGCTGGGCTACACCGCGGACGGGATCTACATCAACCTGGGAATTCCAGATGGACGCTACTCAGATGTGTCTCAGGAGAAGGTGGCCCAGTTTGCTGGGGCGCACAATCTGTCCTATCACGTCTACGATGTCAGGACCGAGTGTGGACAGAGTATACCCGAAATTGTCAGACAGAAGCGTGGCAGGAGCACGTGCGCGACTTGTGGGCTGGTCAAGCGCCATGCGTTGAACCAGGTATCGTGCGATGGCGGGTACGCTGCCTTGGCAACGGGACATAATCTCGATGATGAGGCGGCCATCCTGCTGCAGAACAGCTTGAGGTGGGCAACGGGTTATTTGGCGCGGCAGGCGCCAGTCCTGCCTGCATCACACCTGCGCCTGGCCCGCAAGATCAGGCCGTTGGTCCGCATGTACGAGCGGGAGATGGCTGCCTACGCTATTCTGAGCGGCATTGACTATATCTATGAGGAGTGCCCTCACGCTCGGGGCGCAACCACCATCTTTTACAAGGGTCTGCTGGACCAGCTGGAGGAGTTTTCTCCAGGGGCGAAGCAGATGTACTACCTGACTTTCCTCAAAGCCCGGGACGAAGGCCGCCTGGTGCCTTCGCGTGAGCCCGAACGAACAATGGGGACCTGCGAGGTCTGTGGACAGCCGACTACCGCACCAGGGACCTGTGCTTTCTGCCGGCTGTGGAGCGCTCATGTTGAGGATGAGACTGCTCAGGAACAGATTGGAGTTTCGGAGCTTGACTGAGGAAGTGAGTACAGTGCAGTCTGGCCAAACTTCCACTCCCCGAAAAGCATATCGTCACTTTGACCAGGTCATGGCTCTCTTTGTGGCGGTACTTCTTATCAGCAACGTGGCCTCCGCCAAGATCCTGGAACTGGGGCCCTTCACCTTCGACGGGGGCACGATCCTGTTTCCGGTGAGCTACATCTTTGGCGATATCCTGACCGAGGTGTACGGCTACGGCAGGTCTCGGCGGGTGATTTGGACCGGGTTTGCCTGTGCGGCCCTGATGGCAGTGACCCTCGCGATCGTCGGCACCTTGCCGCCAGCGCCGGGTTGGGACGGCCAGGCAGCCTATCTGACCATTCTCGGCGTCACTCCGCGCATAGTGCTGGGCAGCCTTGTGGCCTACTTTGCGGGCGAGTTCTCCAACTCGTACGTTCTGGCGCGCATGAAGGTCGCCACCGGCGGCCGCTGGCTCTGGACCAGGACCATCGGTTCCACTTTGGTGGGAGAGGGCGTCGATACGATCCTTTTCGTTCTGATCGCTTTCTGGGGAGCACTTCCGTCCGCGCTCCTATCAACTGTGATCATCTCCAACTATGTGTTCAAGGTTGGCGTGGAGACGCTGGCGACCCCGGCCACCTACGCCCTGTCGAACTATTTGAAGAGGGTCGAGAACGAGGACCACTTTGATCGGGACACGGACTTTAATCCCTTTCGGATTCAGGCGGGTTGACCATGGATGAGCAAGTTATGGAATCCCTTGTGCCGCCGGACCATCGTTCGGGCTTTGTGGCGGTGATAGGTCGACCGAACGTGGGCAAGTCCACGTTGGTGAATCGATTTGTGGGACAAAAGGTTGCCATCGTGTCGGACAAACCCCAGACCACGCGCAACCGAATTCTGGGGGTTCTGACCCAACCTGAGGCGCAAATCGTATTCATTGATACTCCAGGGATGCATCGACCCTCGCACAAGCTGGGCGAGTACATGGTGGACACGGCGCGCAAGGCGGTGCCCGACGCTGACGTGGTGCTCCTGGTCGTGGATGGCAGCGTCCCGCCGGGGGCTGAGGACCAGTTGGCTGCGGACCATGTGGGCAAGAGCGGCCGAGCTCCCACTCTGCTGGTCATGAACAAGATGGATCTGTTGAGGCCCGACCGAGTGCAGGACCACGTCGAAGGCTACCGGGCCTTGGGCGACTTTGATGACTGGATGATGACGAGCGCCAGCCTCGGTCACAACATGGACAAGCTGCAGGCGATGATTGTGGCGCGGCTGCCCCTGGGCCCAAGGTATTTTCCCGAGGGCCAGGTAACCGATGTCAACGAGAGGTTTCTGTGTGGCGAGCTCGTCCGCGAGCAGGCCCTGCGCTTGCTCCAGCAGGAAGTGCCCCATGCGGTGGCCGTTACCGTTGATGAGTTCAAGGAGCGAGAGGCAAGCCCCACGTACATCGGAGCGACGATCTACGTGGAAAGAGAGTCCCAGAAGGGCATCGTCATTGGCGCCAAAGGGGCCATGCTAAAACGCATCGGCGCAGCCGCGAGGGCGGAGATCGAAAAGGAGCTGGGCACCCGGGTCTACCTGGAATTGTGGGTGAAGGTCAGGCCCAAATGGCGTCGGGATGAGTCATCCCTGCGCAATGTGGGCTACCAGGACTGACCGCAAGAGATCCGTCATCACTGCTGGTGCAGTGGATGAGGCGCCTTCCCATGGGGACATGGGCGCAGAGATGAACAGAGACCGCCTGCTCAGGCCAAGCCTGGAGCAGGCGGTCTTTCGATGAGGTGGGCAGGGGCGGATTCGAACCACCGAAGGCGGAGCCAGCTGATTTACAGTCAGCCGCGTTTGGCCACTTCGCTACCTGCCCACGTGCGCCTCCGCTCAGCGGAGACCAGTGCCTCTCCCTTGGAGAGACTGGAGCCTCTCTTTCCGAGAGACTGGAGCCTGAGGGGGGAATCGAACCCCCGACCGACCACTTACAAGGCGGTTGCTCTGCCGGCTGAGCTACTCAGGCAGCGGAATCTGCTGGCAGTATAGGATAAATTGGGTGAAAAGGCAAACGGTGGCCGAGCTGCTTGGTGGTACCGTCGGGCCGGTGAGCCTGGCCGTAGATTTGTCCAACAAAACTCCCTCCCGGCCCCATCGTTTCCAGCTGCCCGTACCCCGATTCTGTCCCGCACGGTGGCAAAGTGACCGATGGTATGCGTACGTGTAGCCGCGGTCGTGTTGGCGCCCTGGACAGAGAGGACCGCTATCAGAGAGACGACAGCTGGGCTGGCAGTTCGTCAAGATGACTTGTTTCGAGGATTTGCGTGCTTTTGTGGCTGGTGCTATAGTAGGGCAGACGAGACGAAGAAGCTCGTTTGACCTGTTGGAAGCCAGCGGGTTTGCGGGGAGAGCGTGGCGGAGCGGTTTGGAGAGCTGCGATACCCAGCTGACACCGCTTGGCTTGACAAAGGTGCATCAAAACCTGGGAGGGTGAAGAGATGAACCGAAGAAGGATGGTGGTCGTCAGCTTGCTGTTGGTGGTTGCTCTGCTGGTTGTCGCCTGCGCGCCAGCGCCGACCCCGACGCCGGCCCCGAAGAAGATGAAGGTCGGCTTAGTTACGGACGTGGGCAAGGTCAACGATGGCACGTTCAACGAGTTCGCGTACAAGGGTATGATGCAGGCAGTGACAGAGTTCGGACTTGACAGCGCCTTCATCGAGACGCTCGCTCCGACGGACTATGAGAAGAACATTGAGCAGTTTGCCACGGAGAAGTACGATGTCATCATCACCGTTGGTTACATGATCGGTGATGCGACCGTGGCGATGGCGAAAAAGTACCCCAGTATCAAGTTCGCCGGCGTTGACCAGGCGTACGGAGAGGA
>DDYO01000173.1 GCA_002348045.1 Anaerolineales bacterium UBA2232 | reverse complement strand
CTGTGATCCCCGGCATGGAGGAGGGGGCCAGTCTCCTATGGGTCAACAGCCACTACCAGGAGGAGAAGTACGACGTTATCGTGGTGGATTGCGCGCCGACGGCCGAGACGCTGCGGCTTCTCAGCCTGCCAGACGTGGGCCGCTGGTGGTTTGAGCGATTGTTCCCTATCGGGCGGCGGGCTACACTGGCATTGGCCCCCATCGCCAGGCCGTTGCTGGGCAATATGCCTCTGCCGGACCGCGAGACCTTTGAGGCTGTAGAGGCCCTCTTCGATGAGCTTGGCAAAGTCCACGCGCTGCTGTCCGCCCCTGACATTTCTACCATGCGCCTGGTCATCAACCCGGAAAAGATGGTGATTAAGGAGGCCCAGCGCAGCTACACCTTCCTGAATCTGTATGGCTACGTAACCGATGCCGTTATCTGCAATCGCGTGATGCCCGCGCAGGCGCAAGGAGGATACTTCCAGGACTGGCTGAACACTCAGGCGAAATACCTTCGGATGGTGGAGGAGGCGTTTACCCCCTTGCCCATCCTGACTGCCCCGTACTTTGAGCAGGAGGTGGTCGGCTTCGAGATGCTGCGCCGCTTGGCCGAGGCGCTGTTCGGCGATAGAGACCCGTCTCAGCTCTTCTTCCATGGACAGACCCACCACATCGAAGAGCAAGATGGAGCGTACGTGTTGGTCGTGCTTTTGCCCTTCATCGAGAAGGGGGATGTGTCGCTCTTGCGCAAGGGGGACGAGCTCACGATCCAGGTGGGCGCTTACCGGCGCGGTTTCATCCTGCCTCGGGCGCTGATGGGCCTGAAGATCCAGCAGGCCAAGTTTGAGGATCATGAGCTGCGCATCAGCTTGGGGTAGGCCTCGTTACTTTGGGAAATTCTACTGGGTTCGCACCAAGAAGGGGATAGCTGAGAATGTTGGGCAAGATCGGAACGACCGAGCTCGTTGTGATCCTCGCGATCGTCTTGATCGTCTTTGGCGTCGGTAAGTTGCCGGATATCGGCGGCGCTCTGGGCAAGGCGATCAGTGATTTCAGAAGAGCACAAAGGGAGGTGGGTGATACCATCGAAGCGGCCAAAGAGGGCATCAAAGAGGTCAAAGGAGAGATCGAAGAAGTCGTCAAACCCGAAGATTCGAAAACCACATGATCTCAGGGGAACCCATCGGTGAAGGGCGCGAAAAGTCATGAAAATCGCTCTCATCACGGATTCTTTTGTGGAGGGCCGCGGCGGCGTCTCCGCATCGGTGGCCGCGCTGGCCGGCACCCTACGCCAGCGCGGCCACCAGGTCACGGTGTACGCTTCTGCATATCCGTCTCAGGGGTTCAGCGACCCAGCTATTGTTGGACTGGGTTCTCTGCATTACGAGCGCTTTCCCGGCGGACGCGTCCCATTGGCACCCATTGCCCGGGTACAGGAGCTGGCCAACCTCAATCCCGATGTGATACACAATCCGTCCTTGGTATGATGGGCATCCAGGCTCTGGTCGCAGTGCGCCTGCTGAGAATCCCCATCCCAGGCGCTTGCCATGTCTTTCTGGCTGGCTCTCTCCAATACGCCCAAATATCGTTACAGGGGGTGCCGCTTGCCGACGATATTGCCTGGCGTACTGGATGCCCTGCGTGCTCAAATCCATCTCCCCGACGAGATCATCGCCGCCGACACGGGCACACGGCGTGGTTATGTTTCCGAGCGAGCGGACGGGCCCGTGGCGCGAGCAACTACGAGCGACATATTTGCCTTGCTCGATGCCGACGTTCTGCCTCGTCTTGATCCTGTCGAGCGGATGTTGGTCGAGTTTTTTTGAAACAGTGACATAAGCCTACACACCAGGAGGAACCATGAAAACTCGGCCCAAGGTAGCCATTGTGACTGATAGTACATCGTCTCTGACGCAGGCGATGGGGCAAGAACTGGGCATCCGCGTCGTGCCCATCTCCGTCACCTTCGGAACCCAAACCTATCACGATGGGATAGATCTCGACGCCGACTTGTTCTATCGCTTGCTGCGCGACAGCCGGACATTGCCCACCACGTCCCAACCCACGCCAGCGGATTTTGTGCAAACGTATTCGTCGCTCTCCGAGCAGGCCGAGGCTATCGTTTCCATCCATCTTTCGCACCAAATGAGCGCAACGCTTGATTCGGCCCTATCTGCCCGTGAGGAACTGCCGCACGTGCCGATCTATGTGATAGATTCGCGTTCCGTCTCGATGGGCCTGGGCCTAATGGTTATCGCGGCCGCACGAGCGGCTGCCGCCGGGCAGGACGCCACCCAGGTCGTCCAGTTGGTTGAGGGACTGGTTCCCAAGATGAATATCATCTTCACAGTCGAGACGCTGGAATATCTGCACAAGGGCGGGCGCATCGGCGGGGCAGCGGCGCTCCTGGGTCTGGCGTTGAGCATTAAACCGATCCTGTATATGAGGGATGGGCGAATTGAACCGCTGGAGAAGCCGCGCAGCCGCAGACGAGCAACGGAGCGTATGTTGAGCCTAATTGCTGAGCGCGTGGGGCCATCCGAGTCTGTGCATGCCGCTGTTTTTCACTGCGCCGCGCCGGACGCAGCGCAAAACCTGGCTGAGCAACTGGTGGCGCGTTACGGGTGCCAGGAATTGCTCACGATTGAAGCCGGCCCGATCATCGGCACTCACGCTGGCCCAGGCACTCTGGCGGTCGCATTCTACACCGTTTGATGGATCCATGACTCAAACCGGACATTGTCTGGCCGGTGTATGGGTGAATGCGCGCTGCCGGGCGCGGGAAAGCTGGCCCAAGAAGATATCGCGGCCTTGAGCAAGAAGATCGAGACTCTGCCCAAGCGGTNNTGTATGTCCTTTGCCATTGAATGTAGCCTGTTGACCAAACGATACCCGAGCCAGAAGGAGGAGTCTCTGGCGATCGAGGCGATCAGCCTTCAGATCCCAGAAGGGCAGCTCTACGGGCTGGTAGGGCCAGACGGGGCTGGCAAGACCAGCCTGATTCGCATCCTGGCCTCCGTGATGGATCCCACCTCCGGAAGCGCTCGCCTTGCCGGCTTTGACCTGCACCGCCAGGCCGAGAAGGCGCGCAAGTGTATCGGCTATATGCCTCAAGCTTTCAGCCTGTACCCCGATCTGACGGTCCTCGAGAATATCCGTTTCTTTGCAGACCTTAATGGGGTTCCCAGGGCGCGCCGCAAAGAACGTGTGGCGGAGCTCTTGGATTTCGCTCACCTGACAGAATTCACTTCGCGGCGCAGCGAAAACCTTTCCGGTGGCATGCGCAAGAAACTGGCGTTAGCCTGCGCGCTAATCCACGAGCCGAAGGTCATGCTGTTGGATGAGCCGACAACGGGCGTCGATCCGGTGTCTCGGCGCGAACTCTGGCATTTGCTCTCCAGGGTTGTCCAGCAGGGCGTGACCGTGATGATCAGCACGCCGTACATGGACGAGGCTGAGCGCTGCCATACGGTAGGGATCCTCAACCAGGGCCATCTGCTTATCGGTGGATCGCCATCGGAACTGGAGGCACGGTTGCCTTTCCAGATCATGGAAGCTAAAGCCCGGCCGCGGCGTGTCCTGCGGGAGGTGGTGGCGGCCAGCCAGCACGTCTTAGCCTGGCACGCCGTGGGAGACCGCCTGCGTTTGGCGGTGGCGGACCCTCTGGAAGCGCAACAACGCCTGGCTGCCAGTTTGGGCCAGGCGGGAGCTATCACCAGCATCCTGCGCCAGGCACGACCCACGATGGAGGACGTTTTCATCCACCTGGTTGAGAACAGGAGAGATGGAGGATGAGCCGCGACAACGCCGTGGAAGTCCATGAGCTAACGAAAAAGTTTGGCTCCTTTACGGCCGTGGACCAAGTGAGCTTTATCATCCCCAAAGGGGAGATCTTTGGCTT
>DDYO01000031.1 GCA_002348045.1 Anaerolineales bacterium UBA2232 | reverse complement strand
CGCTGGAGCCTACAAGCCATTGAAACAATTGCTTGGCATGGCGTTGGACAAGCCCATACGTTATGTCTACTCACACACGGACACGGTGCGTGTGGACAAAGAGATCGTGGAACGATTTGGCGGTGCCGTGCTGCCCATTCAGGTGGAGGGTACCGACGTCCTCCACTACGCCGACCAGACAACTCCTCTGTCCCAGGGCACCTTTGTGGATGAGTACGGTGTCATCTTTGAGCGTCCAGAGGGCAGCCCCTACGCGATGGTCAAGCGAGCGCCCTTCGCCGGCGTGCCCGATCCCATCAAGGTGGCCACACATCGCTGGCCCGACCCTACAGACCCAAGACGCATCCATGGATTGAAGGAATGCGCCAAGCGGCTGCGCCAGGGCTCCGACCGGGCGCTCGCCATCGGTTTGCCTGGCCGCTTCCTCAGTTTCGGCCAGAACCTGTGCGACTATGCCAATTGGATGGTCTACATGGCGAGCGAACCTGCATTTGCTCAAGCCCTCATGGACAAGGCGCTGGAGGTCCAGGCGGGGATTTGCGTTCAGGTGTTAGACGAATTGGGTGAGGATGTGGACATCGCCATGTTCGCCGACGACTTGGGCACACAGCAGAACCTCCAGATATCGCCCAAGATGTACCGTTCCATCATCAAGCCTCGCCAGAAGGCACTATTTGACGTCGTGCGGCAGCATACACAGGCAAAGATATTCCTCCACAGTGACGGTGCGATTGCGCGAATCATTCCCGACTTGATTGAGATTGGGGTGGACATCGTCAATCCAGTGCAACCCACCTGTGAAGGGATGGACACAGCGGTTCTCAAACGGGATTTTGGCAAGGACATCACGTTCTGGGGCGCGGTGGACACGCAGCACGTCCTCCCATTTGGGACGCGCCAGCAGGTCGTAGACGAGGTCAAGCGGCGCATTGATGATCTGGCCCCCGGAGGCGGGTTTGTGTTAGCCGCAGTTCACAACATCCAGCCCGAAGTGCCTCCGGAGAATGTCGTAACCCTCTTCGACACAGCCCTGGAGTACGGTCGCTACAAGTAGAGGGAGTTCACGATGAGCACAGATTGGCCTGCACTCCGCGAAAAGCACCGCGCCTTCTGGACGCGCGGCGTTGCTGAACGTCCGTTGGCAGGGACGAAGCGCACCACGGCGTTCACCCTCGGCGACTACGACTTCCCAAACCTAGACCGTCCGCTGACACCACAGGACGTGGATGTCCCACAGGCCTGCGCTTGGGCAGAAGCCTTATACCGCGCAGGCGATGGCTACTTGGATGGTGATTTGGTCTGGGGCGCGCCGCCGCTGCCGGGCATCCCGTGGATGGAGGCCATCCTCGGCTGTCCCATCTGGGTTTCCAAAGAGAGCGGCAGCCTTTGGGCAGCTCCCTGGCTGCACACCTGGGATGATATTGAACAGGTGTTCCCCCTGTCCTCAAATCCGTGGTTTCAGACACTCCTCGAACTGACCAACGCCTTTGTGCGCCAGGCCGATGGGCGCTATCCAGTAACGCAGACATTGATGCGAGGGCCTGCGGACATCATTGCAGCTCTGCGCGGGCACGAGCAAATCTGCCTGGATTTTTATGACAACCCCGCCCAGGTACGCAACTTGGCTCATCGGTGTACAGATGCCTGGATCGAGGTGGCCGAGGCCCAGTTTCGATTGTTGCCGCCATTTGACGGAGGGTATACGGCGCCCCGGCTGGAGGTCTGGGCGCCAGGGCAGTTGGTGCGTTATGAGGAAGACACCACCATACTCTTCTCGCGCAAGGTGTACCGAGACTTCATCCGTGAATGCGACCAGCGCATCGCCGCCAGTTTCGACTACGCGCTGATTCATACCCATTCAGCAGACTGCAAGGTGATCCCCGACCTGCTTGAGATCGACGAGCTCCCTGCCATCCAGGTCCTGATAGATCCGAGCGGCCCATCCGTGGCCGACTTACTCCCCATATTCCAGCAGGTTCAGGCCGCGGGCAAGGCACTCCTCATCACTCATGAACTAACGGAAAACGAACTCCAGCCCATCCTGCAGTCGCTCTCACCCGACGGACTTGCGCTAGAACGGATGCGATCGCTCTAGGTATGCTGGCCGAAAAGCACATCTGTTTTGAGAGTACGCCTGCTGCTCCCTATTCTGGCGACCTCGCCATTGAGCCAAGCCACAGAACCACAAAACCGCAAGAAATCTCGCGGTTTTGTGTAGTTCGTGCAGTTTGTGCAGTTCTGAATCGTTTTGTTGCGAGAGGCGGAAGCGACGGGAACGAACCAGCCAATACCCAAAGAGGGCTACACACTCCAGAGTCACGCCGATGGCGCAGGCGCGATTTTACGAAATCTCCGCAGGTTCTCCACAGGCTCTCCACAGCTTGTCTACAAGCGTGTGCTGGCTACTTCTCTCATCCGCCGGCCTAATCGGCCGCTGCAGCCCCCGGCGCCGAATGTGACAACATCGCTCACATCGATTGTCATGCCGTTCGAACCACAATCCCCGCAGGAGTCGACAACCGCCATGCCAGCCTTCCTGAAACCCCTATTCCTACGCCTGAAACAGGCTCTCAAGAACTGGACCAAGCCAACCCCTTTCGCCGCCACCGCCGCCTCCATCACCGACCTCACGCGCACTCGCGCCGACTTGCTGATCGAGAACGCTCTCCTCCGTCACCAGATCGTTGTGCTCACCCGCCAAAACAAGCGACCACACCTCACCATCTCCGACCGATTCCTCTTCGTCTTCCTTGCCCGATGTACCAGGTTCTGGGAGCAAGCCTTTGTCATCGTCCAGCCACAGACCCTCCTGCGCTGGCACCGCGACCTCTTCCGCCGCTATTGGCGCCGCAAGTCCAAGACCACAGACCGA
>DDYO01000293.1 GCA_002348045.1 Anaerolineales bacterium UBA2232 | reverse complement strand
GCTCCTCGTTCAACGACTATTGGCAGTCCGACTGGGCCAATTTTATGGTGGATCTCAAGCGTCTCAACGTCTTGGCCGCTGAGATGGAGGCCAGCATCGTATTCGTGCTCGCTCGCGTTTGGGGTCTCCGGGCTGGAGGCGTGGCCGTCGTCTTGGACAATGTGATCCAAGTGACCCAGGAGCATGGACAACTGGATCCTCAGGCCGACTTTGCCCATTCCCAGGAATCCATCGAGGTCATGGCAAAGGTGGCTTCAGAAGCCGTCCGGCTGCTGCACCAACGTGGGCCTCAGCCCTGATAACGCGCTGTCAGCCATCTGTTAGCATGCGTTTTGCACCACCGTGAGCCGTGTCAGTGGCACATCCCATGACATGGGTTTGGAAACCACCGAACCCAAGGAGAAGCAATCATGATGACTCCAGCCGAAAAGCGATTAACGCCTAACGAAATGGCCAAGTACATTGACCACACCCTGCTGAAACCCGACGCCACTCCAGAGCAGATTGCCCAGCTCTGTGCAGAGGCCCGGGAGTATGGATTCGCATCGGTGTGCGTGAACCCCTGCAATGCGCGGCAGGCCGCGGAGCTTGTGGCGGGATCCGACGTCGCCGTTTGCAGCGTGATCGGATTTCCCTTTGGCGCAACGCCGCCCGAAGTCAAGGCCTTTGAAACCAAGGTAGCCATCGCCGATGGAGCACGGGAAGTAGATATGGTTATCAACATCGGTGCGCTCAAAGCAGGGAACGACGACCTGGTATGTGCCGACATTCGAGCCGTCGTCCGGGCTGCGCATCGACGCAAAGCCATCGTCAAGGTAATCATCGAAACCGCGTTGCTCACCGATGAAGAAAAGGTGCGCGCGTGCAAGCTGGTCAAAGTTGCCAGGGCTGACTTTGTGAAAACCTCCACTGGCTTCGGCCCTGCCGGTGCGACACTGTCCGATGTCCAGCTCATGAGGCGTACCGTCGGCCGCAAGATGGGCGTAAAGGCCGCTGGCGGGATTCGTGATTATGACACCGCTACCAAGATGATTGCGGCTGGAGCGACCCGCGTCGGCGCCAGTTCGAGCGTCAAGATCGTGCAAGAAGCGGCATCTCGCTAGGCTCGGTCTGATCAACGATACTGCGCTGCGCTGCAGCATGGATGCAGGCTAGCCTCAACAAAAGGCTGGGGCCCTTTAGCCCTCGTCAGGGAGCGTTCACCTGGGCTCTAACCAGGGCAACCATGCATCAGGGTGTAGACTTTTCAAGGAGCGACAGAGAGGTACCGTGGGCGATCGCGAACGGGTGTACCGAACCGAGGCCATCGTCCTGCGACACAGTGACTTTGGCGAAGCCGACCGACTGCTGATCGTCTACACCCCTCATCGGGGCAAGCTCAGGCTCCTGGCCAAGGGAGCCCGCAGGCCCAAGGCTCGCAAGACCGGACATGTCGATCTCTTCACCCGGACCGAGCTGCTCGTTGCCCGCGGCCGGAATCTGGACATCGTCACCCAGGCTGAGACGGTCGAACCCTACCTCCCGTTGCGGCGTAGCCTGGATAGCATGGCTCTCGCCCATTACGTTGCCGAGTTAGTGGATGGGTTTGCCGAAGAAGAATCAGAGAACCCCATCCTCTATCGTCTTTTGCGCGATGCTCTGGGATGGATCTGCACCAGCCAACAGCCAAGGCTTGCGCTGCGCTACTTTGAGTTACAACTGCTGGAGACGGCTGGCTACCGCCCGCATCTCTTTGAGTGTGCCCGTTGCCGGGCGGTGCTGGAGCCAGTGACCAATTACTACTCTGACGAAGCGGGCGGGGTAATCTGCCCCATGTGCGCCCCACGGGAAACTGGGACCAGGCCTGTGGCACTGACTCCCTTCAAGGTCCTACGCTTCCTGCAAACGCGTGGGTATGCGGCCTGTATGCAGCTCAGGATCAGCCCAGGCACAGCTGACGAGGTGGAGAGAATCCTCCAGGGTAACCTGTCCTACATCCTCGAGCGCCGGCTCCGATCTCTGCCATTCCTCCGACTGCTGGAGGACTACTCAGCAGCTGAGCAACCCAGTTCGTGAGACGGGTCCCCATCAAGGGGCAAGTGCTACTCCTCGGCAGCAACGGCATCAGTGCTGGCGAGGACGCTGATTCCCGTTCCCAGCGCATCGTCCAGCACGACCTGCCCGGCCTGGACGGGCGCTCCCAACTCGATCCTCCGCAAGACACCCAGGAGCTCGAAAATCACGGCCTTCGGGACAGGCGCCTCCGTATACACTGGAAGCAGTGGATGTCGTGCGCCACGCAGGCGCACCGTTGTGGTGACCACTCGACGAGGGTCCGAAAGCTCGTTCTGGGCATAATCCAGTCCCCTTTTGCAGGCGTTGCCCACGACCTTGGTGACGGTTTTCCCCTCATGGTTCACATCGAGGGCGCAGCCCATCGGGCAGGTGGTGCAGATGATCCGGGTTGTTTCCTCCATATCCATCCCTTCCTAGCGTCGCACCACCCTCAAGGTGAGCTCGTCCGCCTCCTGCAGCTGATCGTACACCTTTTGCGGCAAATCAACGGTCACCATTTCTCCCGGACGAACGTACCGCTCTGCTCGTCGAGCGATCACGCCCGATCGGCCCACCACTTCCACCCACACCTTGTCCTCGACAGGCTTGACCACCC
The DNA here is from genome assembly GCA_002348045.1 of Anaerolineales bacterium UBA2232. The sequence goes on along the minus strand of DDYO01000293.1, from coordinate 25,052 downwards.
GCATCTGTAAGCGCTGAGGCCCTTCGCTCAGGCTCTCCCTATCCAGGCGCTGTGGAACAACATAGCGGATGTTGTCACCGGCCTTCAACCGAACATACCGCGACTCCTGGCGCCGTTCCGACTGAGCAAAGCGCGCCGCGCTGCGGCCCGCCACGTAACCCGCCTCTGTGACCCAGTCGACCAGATCATAGACGTGAACCACATTCCCGGCGGCGAACACTCCCGGGACGCTGGTTTGAAAGCTCTCATCGACATAGGGCCCGCCGGTCACGGGGTCCAACGCTACGCCCGCTTTGCGGGACAGCTCATTCTCTGGGATGAGTCCGACCGAGAGCAGCAACGTGTCGCATGGTATGAGTTCTTCGCTACCCGGAACGGGATTCCACTGCTCGTCCACCCGCACCGCTTCGACGGCGTCCACTCGTCGCCGTCCCAGAATACGCTTGACAGTGTGTCCCAACTGCAGGGGAATGTCATAATCGAGAAGGCATTGCACATAGTTGCGGGTGAGACCGGTCAAGAAGGGCATGATTTCGAGGACCCGTTCCACACGGGCACCCTCAAAGGTTAGGCGACGTGCCATGATCATACCGATATCGCCTGAACCCAGGATTACAAACCTTCGTCCGGGCATATAGCCCTCGACGTTGACAAAGCGCTGCGCCGTACCCGCAGTGTACACACCGGCCGGGCGAGTGCCGGGGAGGCGAATCTGAGCACGGGTGCGTTCTCGACATCCCATGGCCAGCACCAACGCCCGCGCCTCGACTTCAACCAGCCCTTCTTTCTCACTGATAGCGACCATACGGCGACTGGCATTGACATCCAGGATCATCGCGTCCAGAAGCATCGTGACATTCAGGCGGTTTGCTCGTTCCACGAACCGCTGGGCATAGAGCGGACCGGGCAGGTCTTCCTTCAGGGTCTCCAGGCCAAAGCCGTTGTGTATGCACTGCTGCAGGATACCGCCTGGTTCCCGATCCCGATCGATGATGAGCACATCTTCGGCCCCACTTTCCTTGGCCGCAACGGCGGCGGCTAGGCCCGCGGGGCCAGCCCCAACCACCGCCACGTCATACTTGGCTTTCGTAATCACCCTGCGGCTCCTTGGTTGGGCGGACGAGGTACTCAGACTGGCGCCCGGATTTTGCCACTTGCAGTACAGAAACCCCCAGCTCGCGGGCCAGGATTTCCACCACCCTCGGCGTGTCAAACCCCGCCTGGCACCGACCTGTCCCGCACCACGTACGGCGCTTGATGGCGTCATAGCTTCTAGCAGGAATCGGTGCATGGATCTCGGCAACTAGCTCGCCTTCAGTGACCTCTTCGCAGCGGCAGACGATGCGTCCATAGCGAGGGTCTTGTGCTATGAGGGCTCGCTGTTCATCCCTGCTGAGATCCCGGAAGCGCGGGCGTGCTGGACGGATGGGGTCCCAATCGCGTCTCACCCCAAGATCCTCCCCAGCATCCTTGAGCATTTCGACAACCCTCAACGCGATGGCTGGCGAGGATGTGAGTCCTGGCGACTCGATCCCGGCAAGGTTGATCAATCCTCGCGGTGAATCCGCCGACTCGATCACGAAATCAGCCCGATAGTCGAGTTGTGGATTGGGGCTCGGAGCGTTTCCCCCTGCTCGCAAGCCAGCAAAGACGGCTATCGCATGCTTCAGGTTCAGGGTTGGGATGAGCTTGGTGGCACCCTGCCAAGTCTCCTGCAATCCTTCCCGCGTCACGGCGCGATCTTCCTTGTCGTCAATCTCCTGGGCGTTGGGACCGATGATGGTGTTGCCGTGAACCGTGGTAGTCACCAGGATGCCCTTGCTGGTCGCGGTTGGGACGGGGAACAGCACATTGTTGACCGCTACTTCAGCTCGGTCAAAGACATAGTACTCACCGCGACGAGGGCGGATGCGAAACTCGGGCCGAACGCCAGCCATGTGCATCACTTCATCGGAGTACAGCCCCGCCACGTTGACCGCCCACCGGCACGACACGTCGCCACGATTCGTACGAACTCCAGCGATGCGGCCGTCAGACACAACAAAGCCCTGAAACTCGGTCTCCAGCAAGAGCGTTACGCCATTCTGAACAGCATTCTCGGCCGCCGCGATCACCACCGCAAACGGATCACAAATCCCGCCCGTTGATGACCACAACGCCCCGCTAACCGCCGAGTTGATGTGGGGCTCGCGACGACGCATTTCGTCGCCGCTGAGCAATGACATGCCCGGGACACCGTTGTCCCTGCCGCGCCTCAACAGCTCATCCAGCATGGGCAGCTCGTCACCACCGATAGCCACCACATAGTCACCTTTGCGCTCAAAAGGGAACGAGAGTTCAGCCGCGAGTTGATCCCACAGCCGGTTTCCCGCAACGTTCATCGCCGCCTTGACTGAGCCGGACACCGCGTCGTAGCCTGGGTGAACGATGGCGGTGTTGGCCGAGCTGGCGCCAGTGCCAACATCCGACTCTTTGTCGATGAGCAAGATGCCCAACTCATACTGGGCAAGCGTCCGAGCCACCAGACAGCCTACGACTCCCGCTCCAATGATAACCACATCATAGTGTTTCACATCAGTCCACCCAGTCAAAGCTTCGCTCAACTGCTTTACGCCAGCCCGCATAGCTGCGGTCGCGCACCTGTGGTTCCATCTCAGGATGCCAGGTCTTGTCCGCTAGCCAGTTTCCTCTCAGGTCATCCAGGCTGTCCCACAGTCCCACCGCCAGACCAGCCGCATAGGCTGCGCCCAGGGCTGTGGNNACGCCTGGAACTGCATCAGAAGCTCGTTCCCAACCATTCCGCCATCCACTCTCAGCGATGCCAGTTTGACCCCTGAATCCTGTTCCATGGCATCCAGGACATCCTTGGTCTGGTATGCGGTCGCCTCAAGGGCGGCCCGGCATAGGTGGCTCTTGTTCACAAAACGGGTCAGACCCACGATGACGCCTCGGGCGTCGCTGCGCCAGTATGGTGCAAAGAGCCCCGAGAACGCCGGGACGATATAGGCTCCCCCGTTGTCCTGTACCTCTCGCGCCAGCTGCTCGATTTGCGAAGAAGCGCTGAAGAATCCCAGGTTGTCCCTTAACCACTGCACCAGAGCGCCGGTGATGGCAATGGATCCTTCCAGACAGTACACTGCTGGATCAGAGCCAAACCTGTATCCCACAGTAGTCAGCAGGCCACTCTCGCTGGCAACAGGTTCCTCACCGGTGTTCATCAGGAGGAAGCATCCCGTCCCATAGGTATTCTTGGCTTCGCCGGACGTGAAGCAGGTTTGGCCTACCAGGGCAGCCTGCTGGTCTCCCAGGGCGCCGCACACCGGGATGGACATGCCGAAGGGACCGTCACCCCGCGTTGCACCGTAAGCTTCAGGCGAGCTCGACGAACAAATGCGCGGCAGTAGTTGCCTGGGGATGTTCAGGATCCTGAGAATCTCGTCATCCCAGTCCAGCGTTCGCAGGTTCATCAGCATTGTCCGGCTGGCATTGCTCACATCGGTAATGTGTACCCCGCCGTCAGGTCCTCCGGTCAACCACCAGATGAGCCAAGTGTCAATGGTGCCAAAGACAGCACGTCCTCGCTCGGCCGCCGCGCGAACGCCCGAGACATTGTCCAGAATCCAGACCAGCTTGGGGCCAGAGAAGTAGGTTGCCAGCGGCAGCCCCACCTTGTTCCGGAATCGGTCCTGGCCGCCGTCCTGGGCCAATCGATCACAGATGGCCTTGGTTCGGGTACATTGCCAGACGATCGCGTTGCAGTATGGCTTGCCGGTCAGCGGATCCCAGACAACGGTGGTCTCTCGCTGGTTGGCCACGCCAAGCGAAGTAATATCCTGAGGACGCAAGTTGCCCGCGGTCAGCCCCCCGCGGATGACCTCTTGCGTGCGTTGCCAGATCTCCATGGGGTCATGTTCAACCCATCCCGCCTGAGGGTAGATCTGGGCATGCTCCAATTGGTGCTGGCACACTACGCGGCCCTGACGATCAAAGGCCATGAACCGAGTGCTTGTGGTGCCCTGATCTATGGCGGCCGCGTAACGAGCGGTCATCTGCACCTCCTGTTGCCAGCCTGAGGGTCAGGTCATATGATGGCGCATTATAGGCAAGCGGCGCTGGGCGCGTCAAGCATCCCGTACCTCAAACACAATCCTCAGCATGTGCTCGCCGCGTCCCGTTGGGCACGTGAGTGTGAGCGACTGTGCTTCAATCGCGCGTTCAGCTATGAGGACGAAGGCCGGCGTGTCCTTGATCCGCTCAAGGTACGCGAGAATGGATCTTGCGCCGCCACCTCCCGGGAAGCATGAGCGAAGCAAGAACATTGCTGCTTTGGTCCTCCAGGCCAGATACGGTATAATGGGCTTTGCCTGTCGCGTTTGCCCGACGCCAGCCGCAACTCAAGGATGAGAACCGCTCGTGGACGTGAGTCATTACCAACCCAGATTATCCGTCGAGGACGTCAGCCTCCTGGAGCGCATCCAGCGAGCTCTGCCGATCTTGGCGGACCTGAGCCGCAGTGACCTGTTGTTGTACGTGTTCTCGGACGCGCAAGAAGCGCTGATCTGGGAGCAGGCGAGGCCTCGTTCCATCTTCCCGATCTACGAAGAGGACCTGGTGGGCCGGCGAGTCACTGCGCGTGTTGTTCCTTGGGTTTTCCATGCCTTCTCCGGAGCCAATTGGGGGCACGGCATCCAGCACGGTACAGTGCGCGATGCTCCGATCGTTCGCGACGTGTTGCCCGTGTTGGGCGCTCAGAGACAGCCGATTGCTGCCCTGAGCATTGAAACCAACCTGCTGGCCCACGAGCGACATCGCCGTCGCAGTCCTGCCTTCCGGCGCGCTCTGCGGCAGCTTCAGGAGATGGTCTTACGCGGCGAGCTACTGGGGGTTGAGAGCTTGTCGCCATTTGGTGAGCACGATGGTATCCTGGTCGTTGACATTCAACGCAGAATCCAATATGCCAGTGGCATTGCCAGTAACCTTTTTCGCCGCATCGGCTATCAGACCAACCTGGTTCGCCACAGCATATACCGAATCGAAACGGCCGATGCGGAGCTGATGGAGGAAGCCGTACGGTCCGGGGCATGCCTGGAGCGGGAGACCCCGGAGCACGGCCGCATCTGGATACGCAAGGCCCTGCCGATCACCGTGCGGAGTGGATGGGCTCGGCTCTTGCAAAGCCTTCGGGGTGGACAACCTTCGCTTTCGTCGGCCATCGTTGCGGTGATGCTTACCGTTCACGACGAGACTGAGGCGAGAGACCGCGAGCAAGAGCTGAAAGCCAAGATGGCAATGATCGAGGAGGTGCACCACCGCGTCAAGAACAATCTCCAGGCCATAGCTTCATTGCTACGTTTGCAGTTGCGCCGGTCTTCGTCAGGCGAGGTGCAGCTCGCTCTGCAGGAGAGCGTCAATCGCATTCTCAGCGTGGCCGTTGTCCACGAATTCTTGTCGTATAACAGCACAGGAGTAATCAACCTCCGCGACGTGGCTCAACGCATCACCGACCAGATGGCGCAGAGTGTCGTGGATCCGGCCAAAGAGATTCGCTTTAACCTAGAGGGGCCGGGCATTTACCTGACTGCTCAGCAGGCGACGGCTTGCGCACTGGTGATCAACGAGCTACTTCAGAATGCTATCGAGCATGGCTTTGAGTACAGAAACTCGGGCGAGATCAGAGTTGCATTGACCGATGACGGACAGCACGCCATCATCGAGATTGGTGATGATGGTAGCGGCCTGCCCAGTGATTTTAGCCTCAATGGCCAGGGTGGTCTGGGTTTGCGCATCGTGCAGACACTGGTACACAATGATCTCAAGGGCAGGTTTGAGTTGCGCGGCGAAAACGGGGTGAGCGCGATAGTCACTTTCCCCAAGACATCTTTGGGAGGCACAAAAGAGTGAACCGCAAAAGAGTCGTGATTGCAGATGATGAATCCATTATCCTGATGGACCTCCGTGAAATGCTGACCAATCTGGGGTACCTCGTTGTGGGTGAGGCAAGCGATGGGCAGAGCGCAGCAAATCTTGCCCGTGAGCTGAGACCAGATCTGGTCATCATGGATGTCAAAATGCCAGGCATGGACGGCATTGAGGCCGCCCAGATCCTGACGCAGGAAAAGATCGCGCCCGTACTGCTGCTCACTGCCTACAGCCAGCAGGATTTAGTGGAGCGGGCGAAGCAGGCGGGTGTGGTCGGCTATCTCGTGAAACCGTTCCGAGAGTCCAACCTGGCTCCCGCGATCGAGGTCACCTTGTCCCGCTTCGAGGAGTTCCGCACTCTGCAGAAAGAGATGGAAGACCTCAAGGATACCCTCGAGACTCGCAAGCTGGTGGATCGGGCTAAGGGCATCCTTATGGACTCTCAGGGGCTTACCGAGCAGGAGGCGTTCCGACGCATTCAGAAGATGAGCATGAATACCCGCCGTCCGATGAAGGAGATCGCCGAGGCCATCATCCTGGCGCGTGAGGTAGAAGAGTAGCTCCAGCGCGGGGAGCACGCCGACTTGGCAATGCCTCATTTCCGTTTCCACAACCTAATCGCAGTTCTGGCAATCGTGCTGCTAGGCGTAGCCTTGGTCTTGCTACCCTGGCAGCATGCCCTATTGCTCATTGTGGGCGCTGTGGGGCTGCTCGGCCTTCTATCTCACCCTCAGTTGGCTCTGGTTGGACTGGCCGTGAGTGTTCCCTTTGGTACGCTCATCAGATTCCCCGCAGGCCCGCTCAGCCTCACCGCCACTGACCTGCTGGTCGCTGCGCTGACTGCCGCGTGGTTCGCCCGCATGACAGCGCAGCGTCGCATCATCGTGTCGCGGCCTACCCTGCTTGTGCCCCTGATCGCCTTTCTGGGCGCTATCTCATTTTCTTCCCTGGCCTCCACGTCATTAGCGCCAGCCGTGAAAGAGATTTCCAAATGGGCACAGGTCCTCGTGGTGTACCTGTTCATCACCCAGTGCCTGGACCAGCGCTGGGCGCGCTGGGTGATCGCGGCGCTGATCCTTGCCGGCAGCGCCGAAGCACTTACCGGCATCTACCAGTTCGTTCGGCGCGTCGGTCCTGAGGGATTCCTGCTATTTGGACGCTTCATGCGCGCTTACGGGCATTTTGACCAGCCCAATCCGTTTGCCGGCTACCTTGGGCTGAGCCTCCCCCTGGCGTATGCCCTGTCGTGGGAGGCTGTGTCGTCTTGTCGAAAGCCGACACCGCGCGCCAGCAATCAACTAGGGCCGGAGGCGACGTCCTTCATCCTGGGGCCTCGCATTCCTGCCTGTCTGCTGGGTCTGGGCTTGGTGGTCTCTTTCTTGTTGATGGCTGCGGCGGCGGTGATGAGCTGGTCCCGCGGCGCCTGGGTGGGCATAGCGGCAGCGCTGACGGTGGTAACCGTCGTGAGAAGCCGTTCCGCGCTGATGTTGACCCTGGCAGGAGCCATCGCCCTGACCTATGTCCTGGCGGTCGGTGGCGCAGCGTACCTGCCCCCGTCGCTTCTGCAGCGCGTATCGGACTTCTTTCCTTACATCGGCGGAGTGGACGTGCAGGCCACTCAGGTTGACGATGCCAACTTTGCCGTTCTGGAACGGATGGCCCACTGGCAGGCCGCCCTGGGAATGTTCGGCGATCACCCGTGGACCGGAGTGGGCATCGGCAACTATGCCGTTGCCTATCCCCGCTATGCTCTAGGGCGCTGGCAGGACCCGTTGGGCCACGCCCACAACTATTACTTGAACGTCGCGGCTGAGACAGGCCTCGTTGGCTTGCTGGCTTTCCTGGCACTGTTGGCAAGCTGTTTCGTTCACACCCTGAGGGCAGTGGGCCGCTCCCAAGGATACTGGCGGGCGGTATCACTGGGCGCGCTGGGCCTACTGGTACATCTGGCGACGCACAATCTGTTTGACAACCTTTTCGTACACGGTATGCACATCCAGCTCGCGCTGCTGCTAGGTTTGACTCTGACTGCCCAAGGGGAGACGGGGACTTGCGATGCGCATCGGGATTGACTACAGCATCGCTGTACGCCCAGGCGCGGGGATCACGCGCTACACCCGTGAGCTGGTTCAAGGACTGACCCAGATCGATAGCGACAGCGAGTACATATTGCTGTGGCCTGGGCTGGATGCCGACGCCGAGGAAGTGGAGCGTGCTGTGCCAAAGACACCCAACGTTCGCAGCGTACGGTTGCCTCTGACGTTCCGCGCTCTAACCATCCTTTGGCACCGGCTGGGGCTTCCCCTGTATGCTGACCTTCTTACAGGATGGGTCCAAGTATTTCACTGTCCTGACTTTGCCCTGGCACCCTTGCACAGGGCCAAGGGAGTTGTCACCATCCACGACCTGTCGTTTCTACGCTTTCCCGAGTTCACCGACGCAAGCCTGCTGTCCTACTTGCACAAGGTAGTGCCGGACTCGGTACGGCGGGCAGAACTGGTGCTTGCGGACTCGAATGCCACTCGTGAAGATGTCATCAATTGGCTGAATGTGGATCCCGGGCGCGTCCAGGTGGTGTATGCGGGCGTGCACCAGCGATTTCGCCCAGTCGAGAATGCACAGGCGTTGCTGGCTACACGCGCGCGCTACCGGTTGCCTGATCGGTTCGTGTTGGCGGTGGGTACGGTGCAACCTCGCAAGAACCTCACGAGGCTCATCGAGGCATTCGGTCAGATCGCTCACCACGAGGACGTCCAACTCATCATCGTCGGACGTCTCGGCTGGTTGTTCGATAGCACACTCCAGCGGGTCGCCGAGCTCCAGCTTCAGGACCACGTTCGCTTCCTGGGCTTTGTCCCCGATGATGACCTGCCGGCGTTGTACTCCCTGGCATCGTGCTTTGCCTTTCCGTCAGTGTATGAAGGCTTTGGCTTGCCACCCCTGGAGGCCATGGCTTGCGGTACACCCGTGGTCAGCGTNNGGTCAGCTCAAACGTGTCCTCCATGCCCGAGGTCCTTGGAACGGCTGCGCTGTTCATCGACCCCTACGATGTGGATGCCCTCGCCGAGGCCTTGCGTCAGGTACTGGCTGACCCAGAATTGCAGCGAACCATGTCCCAGGCAGGCTTGGAGCAGGTAAAGGCGTTTTCATGGACTGCGGCTGCGCAGAGACTGCTGACCGTCTATCGGAGCTTGGCCAGCCAATCACGCTAATGACTCCGACCGAAACGATCGGCTCTTCCGATGATTGGCCTTGATACGGTTGCGAGTGGGGCAATTCGCCGGGCCCTGCTTGGCACTTTTGAACCGCCGTGCTACAATTCGTTCAATATGTCGGTATGGCCACTGCCCGATGGGAATTATTAACGAGGGAGGTTACATGATCAAGTTAGCGTCTAGAATGAGCCGGCTGGGCACCGAGACCGCTTTCGANNTGGAGATCGGCGAGCCGGATTTCGACACCCCGGCTAACATTATCGAAGCTGCCTGCCAGGCCCTGCACAGTGGCTGGACCCATTACGGCCCCTCAGCGGGCCTGCCAGCCCTTCGTGAAGCTATCGCCGAGGATATCTCCAAGTCGCGCAACATCCAGGTCAATGCGAACGAGGTTGTGGTCACTCCCGGCGGCAAGCCAATCATGTACTTTATCATCACTGCGCTCGCTGAGGAGGGTGACGAGGTTATCTATCCCAATCCCGGCTTCCCCATCTACGAGTCAGTTATCAACTTTGTTGGGGCGACAGCCGTTCCCCTCAAGCTGGCCGAAGAGCGTGACTTTTCCATCGACGTGGACGAACTGCGCAAGAAAGTGTCGGCCCGCACCAAGCTGATCATCATCAACTCGCCACACAATCCCTGCGGCAGCATCCTGACCAAGGATGACCTCAAGGCCATTGCGGACATTGCCGTTGAGCGCAACATCATGGTCTTGTCCGACGAAATCTACTGCCGGATCCTGTATGAGGGAGAGTTCCAGAGCATCACTCAGTTCCCGGGCATGGTCGAGCGAACGTGCATCCTGGACGGCTTCTCCAAGACCTATGCCATGACTGGCTGGCGATTGGGCTATGGCGTCATGCCGGAGCCGTTGGCGAACCAAGTTGCCAAACTCATGACCAACTCCAACTCTTGCACCTCAGTTCACATCCAGATGGCGGGCGTCGAAGCTCTCAAAGGCCCTCAGGACGAGTCCTACAAGATGGTTGAGGCTTTCAAGGAGCGCCGTGATGTGATCGTCAAGGGCCTCAATCAAATCCCTGGGATTCGTTGCCTCTTGCCCAAGGGGGCGTTCTACGTCTTCCCCAACGTCAGCGAAGTCGTCAAGCGAGGCAAGTTCGCCAATGCCAAGGCGTTTGCGGATCACCTCTTGCAGGAGGGCGGGGTTGCTGCCCTGTCCGGCAGCGCCTTTGGACAGTATGGCGAGGGGTACCTGCGCTTCTCCTACGCCAACTCTATCGAAAACATCAACAAGGCCCTCGACCGTATCGATAGCGTGGTAAGCAAGCTCAAGTAAGCGCACGGGATGTCTTGACGAGCTGCAACAGAGGCCCCTCTCCGATTGCCGGAAGGGGCCTCTTCTCTACCAGCTAAAGTGATGACAGTGCCCTCGCTAACCTGCCGAGTCCCGTGCCCTGCCAAACGGGCAGCGCCTACTTCCTCACTATGGGCAAATGCAACTGCAACACGGTAGGCGTGATCACGCTCGTCTGAGTGCTGGTAGGCGTCGCCGTAGCGGTCGCGGCGCCAATCTCCACGATCGCGCCCTCAGCCGTGCCCAGCACATTCTCATTGGTTTCGTCCCGGATGACCGTGGTCCGCACACCAGAGAAAGCAAACTCCAGACCTGTCGATCCGCCAACACTTCCCTCTCTGGCCCGCAGGCTAAGCGTAACTAGAACGAACACGCCTTGGGCAGGAGTCCCGATATTGCCAGCCCCGATATCCACATGCCCCGCCACTGGGTCGACATTTTTCACCAGAATGTCCAGGCCACTCCCGTCCGAGACGCTGACCAGCTCCAGGAGCGCGGGATCATAGTCGACAAACACGTCAGCGGCAATGATGGGTTGGAAACCAGCGTCCACCACCACTGCCTGAGCAAAAAACTCGCCAAAGGCAGCCGAACGGAAAGCGGGCTCAATTCGGAGCGTTGCGCTACCGGCAGGAGTCCTGGTCGGAGTTGGGGTTACATCCACAACAATAGGGGTGCTGGTCGCCGTTGCCGAGGGCAGCGTAGTAACCGTGGGGGCAGCGGTAAGAGTCGGCGTTGGCGTCGGAGGATTCATGTACTCCACCTCAAGCCTGGGATGGAGTGCCGCATTGTTCCAGCGCGAGGAGTAGAACGCCGCCTTGCCAGACTGCCCGGAATAACCCCGCAGGACCAGGCCATAGGCCTCATAGTTCACCCATTGCTGTACGATCTGGGTAACATCGATGACTACTTCCTTGCTCACGCCAGGCACCTGAGCCGTTCCGCTATAGTCCAGACAGCGGTCCTCGCCGATACCCTGCCAACTGCAGCCAGGCTCGAACCATCGTTGTGCGTAGGCCGCCAGCTCCCAGGTCGCTTCATCCCTGTCCCATCCCCGACGGACGCAGTAGGCAGCCACGCTGCACGGCGCCCGATATAGGGCTGAATCCGCCGCCGTATACAACTTGAGGCGGGCTCTTACGATGGTCGCGCCGTCCGGTATCCTCCCTTGCCAGGGAAAATCGATCAGCGGTACCTGCTGGGCATCCTCGCGGAACATGAGATACTGATTCACATGGGGCGTATACTTCTGATAAAAGTCCAGGTACGTATCTCTCGCCTGGTAGAACACTTGCAAAAAGTGCTCCTGTACAAGGCTTGAGTCAGGTCCGCCCTCACTGGAGGGCCGCGCCGCCACGGGTATCACCAGGCCCATTGCCCCAATCAAGAGAGCGATGAGCGCCCACCTGCTCCGTTCTTTCACCAATCCTCCTCTCGCGGCCACGGGGGCATAACCCTGTGGTGCCCCCCTGGCAGCCTGTGAGACGGGCGGTCGGGGCTCAGTGAAGAGCAGTACCGCCCACCACCGGATCAGCCGGACAGATCGTACTTTTCCTTCCGAAGAACCCCGATGTAAGGCAGATTGCGATAAAGCTCTGCAAAATCCAGCCCGTATCCTACCACGAACTTGTTCGGTATCTCAAACCCCACGTAATCAAGGGGTATGTGCATCTCCCGACGCGAGGGCTTGGTGAGCAGAGCGCAGATGCGCAGGCTCTTGGGATGCCGGGTCTCCAGGTTACTCACCATATAGTCTATCGTACGCCCGGTGTCAATGATGTCCTCAACGATGAGTACGTTACGTCCCTCGATAGAAGAGTCAAGGTCCTTGGTAATGCGCACAACGCCGCTGGACTCGGTGCTGGCACCGTAGCTGGAGATAGCCATAAAGTCGACGGCGTGAGGGATGGGTATGCTTCGCATCAAGTCCCCGAGGAAGATCACCGCACCCCGAAGAACGCAGATCAAGAGCAAGTCCTGGCCAGCATAATCGCGTCCAATCTCCTGTCCCAACTCCCCAACCCTGTGTCGGATCTGCTCGGTAGTGATCAGTATCTCGGCCACATCATGATCCAGCGATAACATCTGCGTCCGCCCCCCTTGCAAAGATCTCTAGCAGTATACCCCATCGTTAGCGTCCTTCACAGCGCACGACAGACGAGTCCTTTGAGATACTCACCCTCGGGGAAGGTGAGCAGAACTGGATGGTCAGCCGCCTGGCTAAGCCGGCCGACGATCTGCGCCTCGCGCTGGGCTTCGAAACTTGCTGCGAACACCACCTTCTGGAAGAGATCAGCGGAAACCAACCCGGAACAGGACATGGTGAACAGCATACCATCTGCTTTCAGAAGTTGAAAGGCGACGCGGTTGATATCCTGGTATCCTCGGCACGCGGTCAGGACCTGCTTCTGGCTGTGGGCAAACTTGGGCGGGTCCAGAACAATCACGTCGAACCCGCGCCCTTCCGAACGATACTGACGAAGGACGGCAAAGACATCTCCCACAACGTATTCATTTGCCGACTCGGGCGCGTTGCTTTCCACATTTCGCCTTGCCAGCTCGAGGGCGTCTGCGGACGTGTCCAGATGGGTGACCTTTGCGGCCTGAGCGCTGGCTGCGTACACGCCAAAGCCTCCAGTATAGGAAAAGGCATTCAGTACGGTGCGGCCGGATACGTATCCTGCAAGACGGGCACGGTTGTCCCGTTGGTCCAAGTAAAAGCCGGTCTTCTGGCCAGCTTTGACATCCACCCAGAAACGACGGCCGCCCTCTAGGATTGGCACGAGGCTGGGGGGCTCGTGTCCCCACAACACACCCCTGGTGAGGGTGAGACCCTCTCTCTCCCGCACATCCACGTCGCTTCGCTCATAGATGCCAACCGGATCCATCAGATCGGCCAGACAGCGAACGATCTCCATCTTGTGTTGCTCGATGCCCAGAGTGAGGGCTTGTACGACCAGATAGTCAGCGTAGCGGTCGACAATGAGACCAGGCAGTAGGTCTGACTCGGCGTGAATGAGGCGCAAAGCGTTGGTCTCCTCCGCATCTACCAGCTCTTGCCTCCCGCGCACGGCCTGTGCGATGCGCTGCCGCCAGAACGAAGAATCAATGGTCTCCTCTGGCTCCCAAGTAAGCAGCCTGACTGAGATCTGTGAGGCGCGGTTCAGATAGCCCCGCGCAAGAAAAGCTCCACCGTGGTCCAGCACCTCCACCAGGCTTCCGTCAACCGGATCTCCGCTCACCCGGTCGATAGCGCCTGAGAATACCCAAGGATGGCGCTTCCTGACCGATTTGTCCCGACCCGGTTTCAGCACAACCGATCCCATGCTATTCTCCTGTCTCAGTTCGCTCCAGCCTTAGAGCAAGCACTCGCCTAGTCCTCTCGGTGACCTTGGCGCGTTCATCAATCCGCCAGCCCACTACCCAAAGAACTTGCTGCGGGGACGCCAAGAGGGGCACGTCGTTCCGCCAAGCCACCGGGATCTTGACATTGGTCATAAAGTTGCCCAGGGAGGTTGGCCTTTCGCCCAATCCCTGAGGCCAGAAGCGGTCGCCAGTACGTCTTGGTCTCAGCACCAGGCCCTCTCCAGCAACATCGCGATCCAGGTATGCTTGCCACCGGCTGGCGTGCTGGAGGGTCTCCGCAGTCAGAGCGTCTGAATCCAACAAGCAAGAAACCAAACTCCACTGGCCACCTGGCAGCGCAGTGACGCCCGGGACCATCACTGAAAGTGCACTGCCATCCAGCCAAGGAGCATCCGGGCGAGGAGCAGAGTGACCCTCATCAGCCAGCAGCACTTGGCCATAGCTCACCGTTGCTCTCAGGCCGCGCGGGAGAGTTAGGCTTTGTCCGGTCCTGCCATGCTGCAAGGCCTGGACCACATCCTCCACGTGCACCCAGTTGATATTGCGTAGAGAGCGCCTCAAGTGATGAACAGCACTACGAAAGACTGCCCTTTGCAGTCCCAAAGGCAGCCTCTTCCAGCGCTTGAGGTCCAGCACAATAGTTTCTGTATCCTGAGCTATGACCACGCGCCGCCAAGCCCTGTCCACCTGCCGCTGCAGGACCTCATAATCAGCGGCAATTATCTGTGCCGAACGCCTCAGTACCTCCCGCACGCGAGGATTGAACTGCTCTAGCACCGGCAGCAGTTGGTGGCGCAGCCGGTTCCGGAAGAAAGTAGTATCCAGATTGGTGCGGTCAAAACGGGGCTGCAAGCCCGCGGCAGCGCAATAGGCCTCGATCTCGCTGCGCGTAGTCTCCAACAAAGGTCGGATCAGTAGGAGGTCGGAACCGTCGCCATGGGCTAGATCCTTTAGGCCCGCCAGCCGCAGGCTGCTCAGAGGCGTTGCGGTAAGCATCCCTCGTAGGCCGGCCAACCCAGTGCCGCGCAGCCAGTGCATGAGCACCGTTTCTACCTGGTCATCGGCGTTGTGGCCCACCGCGACCCTTTTAGCACGAACGGACTGTGCCACCCGACCCAGGAAGGCGTACCGCGCCTGCCGTGAGGCCTCCTCGATAGCCAGCCGGTTCGCTTGCGCGAACTCTCGCGCATCACAGGTCTCCACATGAGCCGGAATTCCCCAATCGGATGCGAGTTTCGCCACGAATTCCGCATCCTGATCGGCCTCAGTGCCGCGCAAACCGTGGTTGAGGTGAGCCACATGCAATCGGATTGCATAGCGCTTCCTGAGACTCCAGAGCACGTGCAGCAGACAAAGGGAATCGGGACCGCCAGAGACACCAACAACAACCTGTGTTCCCCGACTCAACAGGTTATCACGTTCAATTACCTTGGCTACGGCATCTGGAAGGCTCGTCATCTACTAATCACCACGTGACATCATTGTATCGCAACCAGTTCCACAGGAAAACCAGAGTGCGCCGGCACGGCACATGCTACGGGTGGACATGGTCTCACCATGTCCACCCGTATCGTCATTCGCTGCGGATTCGCAGACCCCGGTCACATGTTCAGATAGGAGTGGGCGTAGATGACCTTGTTATGGAGGATTTGCACCGTCTTCCACACCGCCACTTGCTCCGGATCTTTCATATCCACGTCTGAAGGTTCCAATTCTTCCATCGCAGCCGTCTTGTCATAGAGCGTGACCAAGAGCTTGCCCAGTCCACTGCTTGTGTCTCGCTGCTCGACCATGCGCACAAATTCGTTCTGCTTCTCATCAAAGGGGTCCGCGATGGCTGAATCCAACCCGGCTGCCATGAGCATTACCAGGTAGGTGCGGTTGAGCAAGCTGCGATTCTCGGCTGGCACGCTGTTGGAGACATTGGAAAGACCAACTACCGTCATCGGTGGCGGGTCAGCCAGCTGTTTGAAGAAGCGCACGGCGTTCAGGGTATGAGGCGCGTGTTCCTGGGTGCCATTCACGGTCAGCACTAGAGGATCCAGGTACACGTCACTGGTGGGAATGCCCAGTTCCATGGCCCGTGGCAGCAGCACCTCCATGGCGAGCTGCACTCGCTCATCAGCGGTCTGGGGTATTCCTGTCTTGCCCATGGTGAGAGCGATGATGCGACTCTGGTATTTTGCGGCCAGCGGCATCGTAGCGTCCAGGCGGTCCGGGTCCGCCGACGTCGAGTTAATCACCGCCTGTCTCTTGACCTTTTGCAGGCCTGTCTCAATGGCCGCAGCGTTCGTGGTATCCAGGGATAGGGGTACGTCAGTCACCGCCTGGACGGTATCCACGATCCATCCCATGACCTCTACCCCCCGCTTACGCTGCGGGCCGATGTTGAGGTCCAGCATGCCTGCGCCATGGCCAACCTGTCGGAGCGCCAGATCCTGGATGAACTTGGCGTCCTGTGTTTCGACCGCTTCCTTCACTTTCGGTGAGATGATATGGATGTTCTCCCCAATAATGAGCATGGCCAACCCCTTTCCTCCTCGTATGGTCTGAACGGACGACACTCAGTACTAGACTCTCTGGCTCAGAGATCCCGCATGACACCAGCCCCCCTGGCGATGACCGCAACAGCCTGAAAGATCAGTGAGTCTTCGCCAATCTGCACGATGGGACGACCAACCGCATCAAAGGCGCCCACTTGATCATCGTTGGGAAGGGTACCAATCAGCCGCAAACCCAGACGATCCACCTCCTCCTGCATCACGGTCGGGATGGCGTCGCCCACCCGGTTGATCACCAAATAGACGTCGCGCACCCGCGAGCCCAAATCCTGCACAAGACGGGCAATTTGACCAGCCGCGCCCAGTCCTCGCATCGTCATGTCAGTCAAGATGAACAGCTTGTCGATGTCGCGGGTCGTCTGGCGGCTGATGTGCTCCATGCCCGCTTCGTTGTCAATGACCACCCAATCGTATTGGTCACCCAAACGGTCTATCACGTTGCGAAGGATGCTGTTGGCGGCGCAATAGCAGCCCGGCCCCTCAGGTCTCCCCATGGCCAGGAGATCCACGCCCCTGCCCTCCACCAGCGACTCGGTTACGCGGTACTCAAAAAAGTCAGGCTTGGGGATTGAGGCATCGTAGCGCCCGCTGGACACCTGTGTTTGCGTGTCTTCGCGGATCCTGCCCACCGTATCCGGAAGCTCTACTCCGAGGGCCAGATTAAGATTGGCGCTGGGGTCGGCATCGATCGCCAGAACCGTACCGCTGTCGCGAGATTGCAGGAGCTTGATCAGGAGCGCCGTAAACGTGGTCTTGCCAGTGCCCCCCTTGCCGGCAACTGCTACAGTAGTCGTCATTCAGAAACTCCTTTGTTGAGAGATTGCGCTTGGCCTCCACCCTTGTAGAGCTGTCACAGCCGCCGCGCTGGCCAGGACGAAGAAGAAGGGCACTACGGGCACTCGAAACCTGGGCTGCGCCCAGAAGGCCAGGGGAATTACCAGCGTGGCCCCCATGAGTCCGTAGAGCAGCAACCTACGTATAAAGAGCCTATCCCGCCAATGCCACAAGCCAAGGAGGGCCCAGGGCAAAGCCCCTAACCTCCACAGCACCCAATCCGATGCGCGCAGGATCCGCACTTGCGCGTCCGTGGCCGGCCAGTACTCTGACGCCCAGTACATCTGTTGCAGCTTGCCGGGCAGACGGCGTACGGTCCGCCACGGCGACGCGACGATATATCGCCAGCCGAGCTCGTAGAAGTAGTCCTCTTCTTCAGGCGCCGTACGGTTGGAGATGCCGATTAACTGACCCGGAACCGGATCCTCGGGAATGTTGCGCACCTGATACTTGACCCGTTCGGTGCCCCCGTGCCCCAGGAAGAAGTTAACCCCACCGTTCGTTGAGATCAGGATGAAACGCTCGTGCAGTTGATAGTTGCGCACCGTGATCGGCGCGATGACTAGAATGACTGGCGCTACCAGGGCCAGCCCATACCCCAGTGCCGACTTATATCCTGGCCACCGCGGGCCCATCCAAAGAGCCCAGACCAGTATCACCGGCACCATTACCAGTAAGACACTGCGGGTGAGAGCGGCCAGCCCCAGCAGGATACCCGCGCCCAGCATGGACCGCCATCGCCATGGGACATTAGACTCGGAAAAGTGAAGCACCAGCGCGGCCGCCGCCACTAGCAGGAACATGCTCAGGGTCTCGGTCAGCAACACCCCAGTGTACAGAATGAAGGGCGGGTACACTGCAACGAGCGCTCCCGATAACAGCCCCACCGTCTCGCCAGCCACATCCTTGCCCAGCCGATATACGAGCAGGCAGGTCATTGTATCCAGTACGGCCTGCACAACCCGAACGACCCAATAGTGATGTCCTGCCACCGCATAGATCGCAGCCAGGAAGTAGTAGTAGCCCGGAGGATGATAGGTGTCCGAGCCCAGAGGATGGAAGAGGTACTTCTCGGCGGTATGCACGCCCAGCGGCTCTTGGTGTAGCAAGGCCACCGCAGCCCGGTCATATGCCGCCATGTCGGAGATGACCCGCTCATCGCCCTGCCAAGGGAGAACAAACGCATTTACCAAACGAAGCACCAGGGCAACGGCCAGAACAATCCACAGCCAGCGGCTCTTCACTGCTGCACCCTGTAGATCTGGGCACGTACGGCATTGCCCAACCCGACGCCATCGAACTCCTTGACCAGATTTGAGGCGGCACGAAGCTGAGAATAGATTGCCACCTGCTCGGGATAGCGCGACGGATCCACAAAGAACCCTTGGTAGCGGTTCTCCATGAGGACCACATAATCGGCATGGGCAAGATACCACTGGTAGGGCTGATCCGAGGCATGATCAATCCACCGAAACTCTAGATCGCTGTTGACCAGGAGAGGAGAGTAATACTCGCCGACTACGCGCGTCCCCGGCTCTACGTTTTCCTGGAGCCAGCGGGTGACCTGAGTGCGCACGTCCTCCTGCATGAAACGACGATTGATCTGTACCGCACGCACCGCAGGCAAGGCCAGGACCACCAGAATGAGTCCTGCGCTCAGTACTCCCAGAGATGTCGGCGAACGGCCGAGGCGCTCCCATCGCGTTCCGATCCAGCCCAGGCCAGCGTCCAGTGCAACCCCGGCCAACATGGCGAGAAAAGGCACGATGGTCAGAGCGGTGCGGTCATTCTTGACCACGTAGAACGAGATCAAACCCAAGTAGAACACGGGGAATGAGGAAAAGAGCAGCATGGCCCGACTGCGGGTCATGAATCCGCGCACGATCGCCACGGCAGCGATCACCGGCACGAGCCCCTCCGTGCGCAGGAGGTATGACACATACCAGACCAGCGAATTCTGACCTGCCTCACCAGGGTCGGCCATTACACTGTAGTGCCGCAGCTCAAAGCTCAGGCCGTTCAGAAAAGCGGCAAGATCCAAAAAGGCGTAGGGAGTGCCGAGGAAGAACCCGGCCACGCACGACAAGCCGGCCACGGCAATGTCGGTGCCAAACCAGTGCTCAGGGTTTCTCCCCATGACGTGCGCAACCAACAATGGCAACACGGTAGGATAGGCATTGTACTTGGTGGATACGGCAAGCCCGACCAGAAGGCCAGCCACCACATAGTCCCTTCGCCGTCCTTCTGTCCAAACCTGATAGGCTGCCGCAAACGCCAGCACCACGATAAGGATCATGGTCACATCCGGCGCGACAAAGTGGCTGTTTCGCACGTGCGTCGGAGAGACGCACAGCGCCAACGCAGCAATCATGGCCGCCCGACGGCCAAAAGCCCTGCCCACCAGCCAGTACACCACCCAAATGGTGAAGACGCCGGTAAGGGCAACGATACCCCGCCCAACCAGGAACTGGGACGGCATCGTGGCCCGCCAAACCACGTTTTCCATGACCTTCTCTGGGAGCACCAGACCCTGAAGGCTCCCCAGATAGCCCCGCGAGGCCATGAGGAGGAAGTAGACGATGTAGCCGAAGGTAAGCAGATAGAAGAACAACGTTGGATAGTTAAAAAAGTGAGGGTTGTAATCTCCCGTCTTCATGATGGTGAGAGGGATGGAGACGTACTTACCCTCGTCCCGGTGGTAGAGATTGGGCAGGTCAAAACCCAGGCCCCAGACTCTCAAGCACAGTGACACAATCGTCAGGACTGCGATGTCCAGCCAAACGGTCAGCCTGGCCCGCAGGTAGGAGACCATCAGCCGGAACTACCCTTGCTAAGGGTATGCATGACAGACGGGAAGGCAGTAGTGTCCGTGTGGGGCAGAAACAGCGCTGACGTGAACTCATCCATAAAAGTGTTGTCTGCGCTGAGCTCCAGGTAGGTCATCCTTTGAGCTAGACCAGCCGCCTCACGCCGCATGTCCGGACACAGCAGCGCCGTGAACGCCCCCAATACGGAGGTGTTGCCCAGGTATCTGAAGCGTTCCCACGGCATGTCGGGCAGCAATCCGATCTGAATCGCCTTCTCGATGTCGATATACTGGCCGAACGCGCCGCCGATCAGCAGCTCTTCCACATCAGCTAGGCTCAATCCCACGCTGCGCGCCAGGATCGAAAAACCGGCATAGATGGCGGCCTTAGCACGGATGAGGTTGGAGATGTCAACCTCGGTCAAGACCACATCCTGCTTTTGATCCGCCGTCTCGCTTGCCCAGGCAACGACGTACTCCGGCCCATGGTCGCCAACGCGGACTCTTGGGGTCGTCAACGAGCGGTTCAGGTGGCCCGACTTGTCCATCGTGCCGGTTGTGAATAGATCAGCGAGCAGGGAGATCATCCCAGACCCACAGATACCTCTTGGTGAAGTCCCGCCGATTACCCGATAGGTAGGTTCGCGGGTCTGCGCGTTGATCCACACCTCCTCGATGGCACCGATCGTCGCGCGCATCCCTGACCGCACGCCGGCGCCCTCAAACGCAGGACCGGCTGAGCACGCACAGGAGATAAGCCAATCCTTGTTGCCCAGAGCAATCTCACCGTTCGTTCCAACATCAATGAACAAGGTCAGCTTCTCGGTCCTGAACATGCCCGAGCTCAATACGCCAGCAGTGATATCTCCTCCCACGTAGGCACCCACACCGGGGAGGCAATCCACGGCGGCTTCCGGGCAGATGCCCAGCCCAAGCTCCGAAGCGCTTACGGGCTGGGGGTGGTTGATGGTAGGGACGTAAGGCTCAAGGCGAATCCACGTCGGGTCAAGTCCGAGGAAGAGGTGCACCATGGTTGGGTTAGCGGCCACCGTCGCCGTATAGATTTCCGCCGCTTCAACCTGGTTCCGCTCTGTTACTTCCTTGATCAACCCATTGATGGTGTTGACAACCAGCTGCTGCAAGTGCTCCAGGCCACCTGCTCGCTTGGCGTAGATAATACGCGAGATAACGTCCTCACCACAGGCGATCTGCGCGTTATACGCCGAGGCCCTGTCCACATACTTGCCGTTAGCCAGGTTAACCAGGTAGACGACGTTGCTGGTTGTCCCAATGTCCACCGCCAGCCCGAGGGTACGTCCTCGCCGGTCGCCGGGAAGAATGTCCAGCAAGCGAGGAGGACCCTTGGGATGCAGCCAAGAACCCATCTCCAACACGACTGTCAACTGCCAGCCGACGCCCTCAACCCACGACTCGCGCAGCGTCCGAGCGAGCTTTTTCAGTACGCGGAGACTGCTCACTAGGTCACGCACTCCGTGTTGGCGCGCCAGCTCTCTCTTCAGCCGCTCAAAGTCCGTTGTGTTGTCCGCAAGGCTAGGGGGCTCGATGGTCATCCAGAATTTGCGCACCATCGCCTTGTGTTGCCAGTCGCACTCAAAGGGAAGTGTCGGGATCTCAGCCGAAGCCTTCTCGCTGGGGAGGCTGCGCGAAACAGCCTCCTGGGGCGGGATCCGGACCTCTACATCTCCCTCCACTGTCGTCTGACACGCCAGCGCGTACCCCTGCTGCAACTCCCCGGCCGAAAGTCGACTGGAACCACGGCGCCGGACATCACCCCTCTGAACGATGACCACACAACGCCCGCAACGGCCCTGTCCGCCACAGGGCAGATTGAACTGGATCCCCGCCTGGGCCAGTGCCTCGCCCAACAAGGTACCTGCAGGAACCAGGACTTCTACACCCTGGGGAAGGAAGAGGACCTTGTGCATTCCAATCACCCTCAGTTCTTCTCTCCGCAGTTCACTGGTCAGCCTCTAGGCCAGCAGTAGACGCCGCGCGAGTCCAATGACGGCTGTCCACAAACGATCAAGGACGCTCAGTCTACGGACGACCACATATCCTGCACCTGCGCCAATCAACGCGCCGCCCAAAACATCGCTGGGAAAATGGACTCCACCGACGATCCGGACCAATCCCAGCGTTGCAGACAGCCCTACCATGAGGAGCCCCGCCTTGCGATTGGTGTACCAGACAACCATGGCCATTGCAAAACCGACCATGGTCGCATTACTGGGAAATGACGAGTCTGATGGTCGGTAGAACAACAGGCGCACTGGCTCAAAGGCAAAAGGCCTGTGCCGGTAGTACACCAGGTTCAAGAGCTTGATCAGACCATTGCCCAGGACAACCGCGGCAATCGACCCAAACAGCGCTTTCTGATGACCATCGCGTGCAGCCAGGTCGCCCATGAACCACAAACCCAGCAGCACCGCCGCCAGCGCCGTGATCAGCACGTAATCGTTCATCAGCACGCGAACGATCGTATCCACGACTCCCCAGCGCAGGGCAAAACCATTGAACAGGTTAAAAACCGCTCGATCGATTCCCACTTGGCTACAACCGCTCCCTGAGCCACTCGACGATTGACCTGATGCAGACAGGATCCGCCATCAAGTCCAGGTGCCCAGCCCCGTCAATCACTTGATGGCCGACCCACCCTTTCTCCTTGCCATCCCACTCTGCAACCGGCGCTCGGCCTACCAGGCGATCTTCGGCACCGTACACAAGCAACAGTGGCCGTGGGGCAATCTTGGGGGCATAGTGGCGCGCATCCAGGTCCTCTCGCAACTGCATCCTCTTGCGATCATGAACCCACCGCCAGGCCTCCCCGTATGAGAGCTCGGTCAAGAGATCCAATCCTACGGGCATATCCGACATCACGGGTGCCAGCGCCACCACCGCCCTGATCTGTTTGTCGCATCCGCCAACGCGGATGGCCAGGTCTCCAGCGATGCCATACCCAAGGACCCCAACCCGATCCGCATCCAATCCCGGCCTGTCCCGCAGAAAGGCCACGGCTGCTGGCATGAGAGCAAGCACATCTGGAAAGACAAAGGACTCGTGGTCAGGCGCCATCACCAGAGCCGCGAGCCCAGCCTGGGTTAGTCTTCGAGCCAGACGAGCCCGATGGCTCCAGCACCACTTGGGCATTGGCAAGATACACACCACGGCAAGCTTTCCATGCGACACCGATGGCACATAGAGATGTCCTGTGAAGTGACGGACGTCCACCACTTCACAGTCGCGTGCCTCTGGCGTCTCTGTGTCGGATCTTGCCCAAAAGCGCCGGGCCGTAGCGCACACAAGCGACACCAAGACCGCTGCGACGGCGGCGGCGCCAAAAAGCAAGGAGATCTCAGATCCAGCTGGCCCTGGCGCAAAGATGCCTTCCCACTGGGAGGCCATGAACCATACGAGTGCGACTGCGGGCAACACCAGGCCCAGCGTTGTTCCCAGGCCCGGGTGCTTCGAATAGTCGAACAAGCCCAGGCCGGTGAGTCGCTGGCGCGCTGCTACCCACTGCAGGACTCCAAGAGCGGACAGGAAGGAGAAGAGAAGGTAGCCCAGGGCCAGATCCCTGGATACAAAATACAGCACTCGACCAACCTCGAGGTTCGTTGTCCAGGGGGCGCTCAGTGCGCCCCCTGGCCCTAGCTAGCTCCAGTTACGCAGATAGGTTGGTATATCGATGGCCTCGCGGGGGCCAACACGTATCTCCCAACCGGGCAGTTCTTCTTCGAGCTCTCCGGACAGCACCGCCACGAGACCTGGCAGCACCAGCTTCTTGTGAGCGACTTTGCTGGGAATATCAAACTGCTTCACAGCCTTCGCAATGCGCTCTGCATCAAACTTGCCGGCGGCCCAAGAAGTAAGGACCGACATACCTTCAGCATCCACGATCAAGAGCCAGGCAGGCTTCCCACTGCCCTCAACTTCACCAGCTACGCTAAAGTACGTGAGAGAAAAGTTGGTGGTTACGAGCAAGGCCGAATCCGGCTTGGGGCTGTTGATCTCGTACACACCAGGGCTCACCTGGATCGGTTTTTGCGGATCCGTATAGATGTTCTGGCGCAGGGTTAGAAGCGGGTAAATGGCGGAGGGACTAAAGTGATCCAGAACGATCACTCCGCCGTACTTGGCAATGTGCATAGCGGCACGCACGGCCTCATCAGCCACTGACTGCGCCCCCTCACCAGGAAACGTGATGATAGGGTATCCTACGATTCGAACGTTGGACTTGAGCGCCAGGCGCCTGAGTTGAGTTAGCATGGTCAGAGAGCCGGACATGTCCCGGGCACCGGGGTCCAAGACGATGTCTTCTACACCCGCGCCCTTGACCTGCTCCACCAGAGCGATCAAAGCGTTCAAATCGCCGTCGCCACGGATCGCCAGTGGCGCCTTGGATTTGGCCGCCAGCCCAGCCATTTCGGCCCAATTGTCCGCGGTCGCCGCGTAGAGCAGTGGGCTCACGCCAGGTACCTTTTCCACGCCCGCAGCCATCGATGCCACGTTCTGCGCCGCGAGCACCAACGGCTGATCCGTCTGGGCCGCCGCTGCCTCCACATACTTGGCGAATACTGCGGCATCACCAGAGGCATTCTCGACCACGATCCCTGTGACGCCCATCGCGATGCCAACCCGCTCCACGTGGTAGCCTTTGATTTGCTCGACGGCCGCACTGAACTCTGCCATCGGCATCGTATCTTTCAGGCGAACGAACAGGCCCGGTGGATGGAAAAAGGTCTTTTCGTGGCGGAAGAGCACCGTTTCGTTGCCCACCTCCAGCTTCTTGTCACCACTGCCAATCGTGACGAGCCGGATCGGAGGAGCAGCAGCGGCCGCCAGTTTCTCTTTCGATTCCTCTGAGACGTACGGGCAGGCAGACAGCTCTGCTTGCTTCTGCGCCAGCTTCATGGCAAAGGCAAGGCATGTGGGCTGACCGCACTCCTTGCAGTTAGTCTTGGGCAAGAGCTTGTAGATATCAAGGCCGCTAAGTCCCATGGCTAAGCTCCTTTGGC
>DDYO01000272.1 GCA_002348045.1 Anaerolineales bacterium UBA2232 | reverse complement strand
AAATCTCGGGAAATCGCCTTGCGCTGGTACCCGAGAATGACCCCTCAGGTGTGTGGGAGCTTGTCCGAGTGAAAAAGTAGGCGCCCTCTCCAACGGAACTGGAGGATGGGCAGAGCCGGAGGAAGCCATGTCTCACCTGGTCGACAAAAATGGCAATGTGTACAAACAAGGGACGTTGAGCAACGAATGGCGTCAGCAGCACGGTCTGCTCAGCCCCGAGAAGGACACGAATCTGTTCGGCCAGCCCAATGTTCAGCGCAATCTGTTGGGGCAGCCAGAGCAAGCGCGTAACATATGGGGCCAGCCGGTCCAAAGTAGCGAAGGACGGACCCTCTTTCGACCCTCCAGCAACAGCGTCTCATCAGGTTCCGGAAGTGATGCAGCCGGCCTTATCGGCCTACTTCTCGCCGTTGGACTCTTGATTGTCGCCGTCTATGTCGCCAGCGCCCTGCTCACTCTGTTGGTGCGCATCCTGAGCGCTCTATACCGTGGTTGGCAGGAATTGATGAGGCGCTATCCGTGGCCCATGCGGGTCGTGAACCTGCTGATAGCCATGGCCATTGTGGGGGGCGCCCTGCACCTCGCCGGTTTCGAGCAAAAAGCAGTCGCCGCCGGCGCTGCGCTTGTGCCCGCCGTCTGGGGCTGGCTGTGGCTCACTCGCCATCTGCCCCTGGTCTTTATGCCTGTCAATGCCCTGCTGGCGGGGGGTGCTCTCTGGCTACTGGCCAGCCTGACTCGGGCGGTTTGGGAGCCCACCTGGATCACGTTGACCAGTGGCCTGCCCGTGGTGGGGAACCTTCCTCTGGTCCTGGCAGCCCTGCCCATGGCCCTCTTGCTCTGGGGCCTGGGCATGAAAAAGTGGCCCCGAGTGATGGCACCGGTCAATTCGCTCGTGATCGGGATGCTGGCGTGGTTTCTGCTGCTGCGTGTGTGGACCGACTGGCAACCGCTGTGGGAGGAGCTCACTGCCCCTGTGCCGCTTTTGCCTCCAGTGAGCTGGTTGATCCTTCTGCTGCCACTGATCGTGTGGTTGTGGCACAAAGGCTACGAGCAATGGCCCTTGCCCTTCACGGCCCTCAACCTCCTCGCTTTCGGTGGGTTGCTCAGTCTGACCGCCCACCACACGCAACCGGTCTGGCTGGCCACCTGGCGCAATTGGGCGGCCGGCTTGCCGTTCGTAGGTATGCCCATTCTCTTCATCGGCCTGAGCCCTGTGGCTTTGTGGGGCTGGACCAAGATGAGCCAGCGGTGGACGCGCGTGTTCCAGATACCCAACCTGCTGCTGAGTGGGGGCATCCTGTGGTTGATCGCGGACCGAACCCGCACCTTATGGGGGGAGGCCTGGCAGGTGGTCCGGGGAGATGTTCCCGTTTCTCTCGATCCAGCGCTCTTTGTTTTGTGCTTGCCCTTGGGGCTATGGGTGTGGCAGCAGGGCAGTCAACGTTGGCCCCGGTACTGGGGCATTATCCGCGCCTTGACCTATGGTGGCATTTTCTGGTGGGCTGCCGAGCGCACGCGGAGTCACTGGCAGACAGACTGGGAGTCCTTGGCGGGAGAGAATGCTCTGAGCCTATATTTCGCAGTTTGAGCTCAACTTTTGCAGTGACATAACGTGATTCAGTAGTACGTTAACAATAGATACTCAAGGTCAGCTTTGCGAAAGCCGTCAACGGTGGTAACATGAGGCTAGCTCGGATAGGAGGCAGAGCCATGTTACCGTTGGTTGAGTTACCTGAAATCGTGCAGCATTACGCGCCGTGGTTCGAACGTGTTTTCTCGCTCGAGGCTCTGTTGCAGTTTCAACGATACTTGAGCGGCTTGATCATCTCCGAGAACAAGACAGTAGAAGGGATCAACAAGCTGTTCGTCATCGACAGCCGGAATCAAAGCAGCCTCAACCGTTTGTTGACTGCCAGCCCCTTTTCAGAGGAGGCGCTCAATCAGCAGCGGTTGGCTTTGTTGAACAGCTTGAGCGGGACGCAAATGAAACCGAAAGGCGTGCTGAGTGTAGACGACACCTTGCTCACCCACTACGGTCGTCACTTCGACGAAATCGCATATCTTCGCGACACGGTCAACGGCGGTTACAAGTGGGCGCACAACCTGGTCAACCTCCACTATAGTGACGACCAAACAGACTATCCGCTCCGGTTCCAGTTGTGGTGTCCAGCCGATCTAGACAAGATCGAGCAGGGGTTACAGGCGTTGGGCATTCGTCTGCGGAAAGGCAAGTTCGCTCTGAAGGAAAGCGAGCCCAAGAAGTGGCGGCAGTATCTTCTGGGAGTGTGGAGCCGAAACCAAGGCAAGCCAGGTGTAGCAGCCTTGTATCAGAGCAAGTTGTGGATCGCGCGAGACATGTTGCAGACGTGGGTGAAGCAGAACCCCGAGTGGAAATTGCCTGTCACCTTCGACAGTTGGTATACGCAACCTGCCTTTTGCCGTTTCCTGGATAAGGAGTTGGGTCTGCCCTATGTAGGCACGTTGTCGATTAACGATCAGGTCGTTCTACCCGAAGGCAGCGTCACGCTGGAGCAGTTCGCCAAAGACCTGAAGCAAAAGCACCAAGCTGCGATAAAGTCAGGCGGCAAGCCGCTTTTTCACAAGATCGGCATTACCTACAAAGGCGAGAAGGAGACGTACTACAGCTATTGCCGCACACACCGGATCCACAACTACGGCAAGCAGCGCCTGGTGATCAACTTCAGCGAATCGGATCTTTCCGACTCGCCCAGTTTCTACAACTCGAATCGTTTGATTTGGCAGTCAGTGGGTATCACACGCATTCGCCGCCATCGCTGGCCCGTTGAAGTCTATCATGAAGAGGGCAAGGCGGAGGGGTTGGACAAGTATCAGGTGCGCGACTTTGAGGCCATATCACGGCATATTGGCCTCGTCGCTGTCGCCTACAGTTTACTACGTGCCACCCCACACGACGAAGCACTCTTGCACAAGCTTCAGCGTGAACTCGAGATGAAGCTCGAAGGCGGCACGCCATTTTGGCGTCGGGTGAGTCAGGCGCAGAGCTTGTGGGCACTGGCCTGCTTCATCAGTGCAGGATTGACACAAGGCCAAACCCTGCGTGCACTGATGGCCCCGCTCTTGGCTGCGGCCTGCAGTTGATACGCGACTGCTAAAACCCAGGCGGTTCTTTGAGCCCGGCCACGCAAGGTGGCTGGGACGGGAGTGTGCGTCTTGCTCCCAAAAACTGAGCCTTGAGTACCTTCTGTTGTTAATGTTCGTGTCACTCGAATCTACTGCAAAAGTTGAGTTTGAGAATCGCACTTTAAGAAC
>DDYO01000046.1 GCA_002348045.1 Anaerolineales bacterium UBA2232 | reverse complement strand
ATGCCCCACGATGCCATCATGGTTTCAAGCTGGCCGGCACGGGCCTCCTTCGATCCGCTCAGTCCTCCCATGATTTTTGCCATAAGTTCCGGGGACTGCATGAACCCGCCCTGCTTGAGCACGTTCATCTCGTGTATTTTTTCCCAGGTCATCGGACCTTCGAATCCGCCCATCGCTTGGAATAACCTGATGTCTCCGGCACCGGTCCCTGCGCCTTGCAGGCCGTTCTGCATGACGTTCATAAACTCCTGGCTTTTGGCGTACTGACCAAAGCTGGCCCCGCCCTGGTGGGCAAGTATCGCCTCGATTGCCATTGCTGTCGCTGCTCCTGCTTGGGCGCTGGTGGCCCCGGCCCCATGCATTGCAGCAGCGGTTACCTGCGTGTTGCGGCTGACCAGCGTGAGCAGTTCGGTGGTCTTGGCCTTGTCCATGCCCTTCTTGATGGCCTCGCCCATCATATTGATGGCACCGGTAGCCAGATTGGCGTTGCCGGTGGTCTGGTACATGCTGCCGTAGAGGCTTGCCACCTGCGACGGGTCTACGCCAGCGTACCGCCCGAACACTCCGGACAGATTAGCCGCCCGGTTGGCTCTGGCCCCGCCCATGCCGGCCTGCTGGCTGATGCTTTCCAGTAGCGCCATTTGTTCGAGGGGACTGATGCCTACGCCGATATTGTCACCGAACCCACCGGTTATGCCCCTGGCACCGAGCACAGCTTGGTGGCCTACTGACTGCTGGTACTTGGCCCGGGATTGCGAGAGGAATCCAAGCAGAGAGAAACCGCCTGCAGCGGCCAGCGTCCAGCCGAGGGCTTTTTTGAGTCCGCTGTATCCCCCCCGGCCTTGATTCTGGCCCATGCCAGTGATGTCGTCTGCTGCTGCGCTGCCTTGTGCGCCGAGTTTACGGACTGATCGTTCCTGGGCCTCAAGTTCCCTGCGCTCGTCCTGCAACTGTTTGATCCGTTCCCGGTTGGCTTTGAATTCTGGCGTGTTGGCCTGGCCGCTGCGGCGCATGTCAATCTGTGCCTTGGATAGCTGCAGCATCTCGTTGCGGACGGAGTAGAGCGTCTTGGCGTAGTCCTGAACGGTGCCGTTCAGTCGGCGCATGTGCTCCTGCGCTTCCTGAAATTGTTTAGGGTCCAACAGTCCGCCTCGGGTAGTACCCTGGCGCGATAACGCCTGCAGGCGGCGCACCTGTTCGGCCATTTCCTTGAGGCGTTGTGACGCGAGCGGAAGCCCGTCTTCACCAATGGTTAGGTCGCCGAGCGATTGTGTGTCGTTCAGCGATCTGTTAAGCATATCGATGTGCTGTTTGGCGTCTTTTACCTGTCGGGAGTCTACCTTGATATCGATACCGAGCATGTGTCCATACCTCTGGTTTTTCTTGTATTGTACCGGTTACGTGGCGGTTGTCGAACGGTTTGCCTAAACGAAGAGGGAGGCTATGTGCCCCCCTCCTTTTGTACCGGTTCCCATTTTTCGCCCCGCAGCATCTCTTCCAGATTGACGCTTTCGCCTCTATCCATCCGGTCGAATATTGCATCAACCTCTGCGTCGCCGCTGATTTCCACGCCGCACATTGGGCATGTATCGCGGTGTGTTGTGCAGCTACAGTTAAAGCATTCCTTGAGTGTTTTGCCGTCGGCCGCCAGCATCATCTCGTATTCGAGAGCAATGTCCTCGTCGGTCATACTGAGGTAGCGCGGGTCGGTCGGTGGCAGATTATACTTATTCCTGAACCAGAAGCGAAGGCTGGCTGCTTCCTTGCTGGCTTCCGTCCCTACCTGTTTTGGGTCGAAATCGTGCGAGGAACTTGCTCACCTCCGCCCACACGGCAAGCACCGCTTCTTCGTCTTCTGCATCGTACATCGTGTGCATGTCGAACCATTCCGGTGTCGGCTGTTCGGCCACGGTCTCCACAAAGCTGAACACGTAGTTGATAAGCCGGATGCCGTCATTGACCAAACTGATATCCAATTCTCCTGCTGCCGACAGGCTGGCGGCATCTCGCACGGAGATCATTCGCTTGTCTGCCAGCGATGGCCGGCGGATAGTGAAGCTGCCGGCGTATTTTGGCCCGAACGGTTTGCCGGTGCTCTGGTTGACGGTGTTCTCGATGCTAAAGCTATGGGTTGACATAGTTGCTCCTTTGGTAGAGTAGGGGAGGCCGGAGCCTCCCCGCTTGATTTACGCTACATCTTAGGCCGATTGGGATACGCGGTGGCGTGCCCTGATCTGGAACGATTCGCCCGTGATCCTGTGGGCGGTGTACCGACGGCTGTGGCTGTTGAATTTGCAGCCGGTGTACAGTTCGATGGTCTGGCCGGATACGGTGTCGATCACCTCGACTTCCAGTTCCGGTGCGGTCAGCCATTCCTCGCCACGGGGGACGAACCCGAGCTTCTGCAGGGTGTCGGCAGAGACGAAGTATTTCTCGCCGCTCAGGTTGTGGGAGAGCAGGCCGACGACGAACTCCTGCGTCTCCACGTCGCCGATGCCCTCGACACTCTGCAGGTCGAAGTTGTCGTCTACGGAGAGGCTTTGGACTACGCCAATCACTTCCCCTTTGAGTTTCAGCAACACGCGGTTGCCAGTACTGGTGTTTTTCATGGTTCGTTATCCTCCTATAGCCCGATGCTGAACTTGGTCGGCTCCAAGTGGTAGGTCGAGAAAATGTGGTTCACAGGCAAGATCGGCTCTGCGTAGTAGTCCACGTACCGGATGGTGCCGTCCACCCGCAGTTGGGTCAGCTTAGCGTCGAAGTTCCGGATGTATCCTTCACGCTTGGCTGCTTCCAGCACGGCGTTGGTCAGGTTGACGATGGTGATATCCAGCGATTCGGTCCCGGGCTTGCCAATCAGCAGTTCATGCCGGTTGCGAATCTCCCTGGCGATGTAGTCGGCGCCGCGGCCCACCGAGAATTCCAGACGGTACAGGTCGTCGTCCTGGTTCCAGGTGGTCAGTTGCCGGCTGATCACGTACCCAGCCCCTTGCACTGCGTCTGGGATTGGAACGGCCACGCCGTACTCCAGCATGGTCTCG
>DDYO01000071.1 GCA_002348045.1 Anaerolineales bacterium UBA2232 | reverse complement strand
AAGAACATATGCTCTGTGCGGCACAGGCCAATGCCTTCTGCGCCAAAGTCACGCGCCACCCGGGCATCCCGCGGATAGTCTGCATTCGTATAGATCCCAAGGCGCCGGAACTTGTCGGCCCACTCCAGCAGTTCGGCCAGATCCTTCTCCTCTGCAAAGTTGGGCACCATGGTCGGAATCTGCCCAGCAAACACCTCGCCGGTTGTACCGTCGATGGAGATCAGGTCCCCTTCCTTAAGCGTATGCTCGCCCACCGTCAACTGCCTGGCATCCGTGCTGATGCTCAGGGACTCGCACCCTGACACGCACGGCTTGTTGAGGCCGCGAGCAACCACCGCTGCGTGGGACGTAGCTCCGCCGTGCTGCGTCAGGATTCCTTCTGAAACGAGCATTCCATGCACGTCCTCAGGACTGGTTTCGGGACGCACCAGCACCACGCTGTTGCCCGCCTTGGACAGCTCCACAGCCCGGTCCGCGTCAAAAACTGCCAGGCCGCTTGCCGCCCCAGGGCTCGCGTTAAGACCCTTGGCCAACAAGTCACCGGCCTTGCGCGCCTTATCCTTGGCCTTTTCGTCGAACACGGGATGCAACAGCTGATCAACCTGCTCAAAACTCACCCGCATAACGGCATCCTGCTGGGAGATCACTCCCTCGTTCGCCATGTCCACGGCAATCTTGACCGCTGCTCTTGCGGTGCGCTTGCCGGCGCGTGTCTGAAGCATCCACAGCTTGCCCCGCTCGACGGTGAACTCCATATCCTGCACGTCTTTGTAGTGATTCTCGAGCAGGTTGCAGATTTGCACGAACTGCTCAAAGACCGCAGGCATTTCGTCCTTGAGTTCAACAATCACTTTGGGTGTCCGCACACCAGCCACAACGTCTTCGCCCTGAGCATTCAGCAGGTACTCACCATAGAGCTTCTTTTCGCCCGTGGACGGGTTGCGGGTAAAGGCGACGCCGGTGCCCGAGTCAAAGCCCATGTTCCCAAACACCATGGTCTGAACGTTGACAGCGGTGCCGAGGTCGTGGGGAATCTTGTAGTAGTTGCGATAGTCAACAGCGCGCTTGCCAAACCATGATCCGAACACCGCTTCTGCGGCCTGACGCATCTGCTCCAAGGGATCGGTGGGAAAGTCCTCGCCGAGCTCCTTCTTGTACAGTGCCTTGTAGTCGCGGACCACTTCCTTCAGCATGTCCACCGTCAGGTCAGTGTCTTTCTTACCCTCGGTCTTGGCCTTGTAGGCCTCCAGGATGTGGTCAAACTTGGCGCCATCGATGCCCTTGACGATTCGACCGAACATCTGGATAAGCCGCCGATAAGCGTCATAGGCAAAGCGCTCGTTGCCAGTCAGTGCAGCTATTCCCTTGACCGTCTCTTCGTTGAGGCCGACGTTCAAGACCGTGTCCATCATGCCCGGCATGCTCATTCGTGCGCCAGACCGTACCGATACGAGCAGGGGGTTCTTGGGATCTCCGAACTTTTTGCCGGTCTGCCTCTCTACCTCTTTCAAAGCGTCCAGGACTTGGGACCACATGCCGTCGGGGAACTTGCGTCCCAGCCTGTAGTACTCGTTGCAGGCGTCGGTGGTCATGGTAAAGCCAGGCGGAACAGGCAGTCCGGCGTGCGTCATCTCAGCCACGCCGGCCCCTTTGCCGCCGAGCAAGTTGCGCATGTCCTTGTTGCCTTCGCTGAAAAGATACACCCACTTTGTCTGCGCTGTGTTAGTCACTGTCAAACCTCCTCCAGATTACCGATTCTCAATGCAAAGCTGTGTTCTGCACATGCCAGCGCACAGGTAGAACGTCGCGCGGTTTTGGCAACCGCTCAGTAAGGGCCCAAGTGCCTGGGCATCAGTATCCTTGCACCCGGGTAAGATCAACAATGCCTCTGCCCAAGATGGCAATTCGCTGCAAAAGTGCCAGCCGATTCTCGCGCACAGCATCCTCTTCGACCATGACAAACACCTTGTCAAAGAATCGAGCCACCGGATCATGCAAGGCGGTCAGGACAGCCACCAACCCATCCACATCGGTGACGGCAGCCCACTGGTCCTGTGCCCTCATGACGGCCTCATAGAGCTCACTTTCCTCCGCATGCTCAAAGAGGTCAGGTGTCAGGGGCAGCTGTTCAGAGTACTCTCGAACGATGCGCGATGGCCGACTGTATGTGGTCAGGGCCAGGCCGAACTCCGGCCTCGACACCCACTCCGACAAGGCTTGAAGGGCCGAGAGCGCCAGAGCGGGATCATCGCCACGTTCAGCCAGCACCGCATCCACCAGGTCGTGACGGTAGCCGAGTTCCAGGACCCAAACCCTCAGACGCTGGATCACAAAGTCGTGGACGGCTTTCAGGGCATCCCGTGTTACTGCTACCGGCTGCAGCTCAGCGGCAGCGGCCAGTATGGCTTTGAGCGAAACTGATACCTTGCCATCGGCAAGGATCTGGACCACAGCCAGGGCAGCGCGACGGAGAGCATAGGGATCTGCTGACCCGGTAGGCCCGTGTCCCACGGCAAAAAGGCCCACCAGACTGTCCAACCGGTCGGCAATGCCCACCAGCACACCCGGCCACGTCTGCGGCAGGCTATCACCCGCTCCCCGTGGCAAGTAGTGCTCGTGAATGGCCCGCGCCACCTGTGGCGACTCGCCTGACAACAGCGCGTACTTGCTACCCATGATCCCCTGAAGGGACGTCAGTTCCACAACCATCTGGGTCGCCAGGTCAGCCTTGCAGAGGTGGGCGGCCCTGCGCGCAGTGCCGATGTCCCCGCTGGCGCCCAAAAGCTCCCCCAGCCTGACCACGAGCCTTTCAAGCCTTCCCACTTTGTCCAAGACAGATCCCAGCTTTTCCTGGAAAGCCAGCGTGTCCAACCGAGGATTAAAGTCCTCGAGCTTTTTCAGCGAGTCCGCCTTGAAGAAGAAGGCGGCGTCGGCAAACCGTGCCCGCAGGACTTGTTCATTCCCGTGACGGATAGCGTCCAACGACTCATAAGGTCCATTGGCCACTGCGACAAAGTGAGGCAAGAGCGCACCGTCAGCAGTTACGGGGAAATAGCGCTGATGCTTCCTCATCACCGCCACAAGGACTTCTGGCGGCAGGTCCAGATACTCCTTCCCAAAACTACCCAGGAGTGGGCTGGGGTACTCGACCAGATGAGCGACTTCTTGCAGAAGGACAGCATCATCGGGAATGCTTCCTCCCACTGCAGCTGTCAGCTCCCTCGCCTTTTCAGCAATCATCTGCTGGCGCTCCTCGCCACTGACGACGATCGAACGGTCCGTCATGGTGGGCCAGTAGTCAGCCGCTTCCTGGAGGGTGATAGGCGGCGCACCCTGCGGCCGAAGGCCGAACGTCACCCGGCCACTGACCACGCCCGCAAAGGCGAACGGCACGACCTGGTCTCCCAGCAGAGCCAGGATCCACCGCACGGGACGAGAGAAAGCGACATTGCTGGCATTCCACCGCATGGTTTTGCCGAACTTGAACCTGCCAAACAACTGCGGCAGCAGCTCGGCCAGAACCTGAGCCGCGGGCTGTCCTCCCTCGCGCTTGACCGCGACCAGGTACATCTTGCCCTCGATCTCCTGTTGCGTCAGGGCATCGACCGCCACCCCTTGAGAGCGAGCAAATCCCAACGCCGCTTTGGTTGGTCTTCCCTCCCGGTCGACAGCGATTTCGTAGGGAGGTCCCTTTACCACACGCTGTTCCTCTAGCTGTGATGGTGCCAAGCCTTTGACTTCCATCACCAATCGCCGAGCTGTGCCCTCCACCCGTACTGCTTCAAAGGCCAGCCTGGATTCGCGCAGGGCAGCAGGCAGATTGTCCCGCAGTTGCTGCAGCGCCGCCTCCAGGTCGCCTACGGGCATTTCCTCCACACCGATCTCGCACAGCAGAGTGGCTTTCTCCCGGCGAAATGCCTCGGGCGCCACCGCAGGAGCCCTTGAGACCGCTTGAGCCGGCTCCTTCAGCAAGGGGTAGCCCAGTTCCTGACGCTGAACCGAATACAGTCGCGAAACTTCACGGGCAAGATCGCGCATCCGCCCAAAATAGCGGGCCCGTTGCGTGACGCCCACTGCACCACGAGCGTCCAGAACATTGAAGGCATGGGAGCACTTGAGCACATAGTCGTGAGCGGGCATCACCAGTCCGGCCTGCAGGGCAGCTTTCGCTTCAGCCTCGAACAGGTCATACATCTCCGTAACGCGCTGGACGCTGGCCCGCTCAAAGTTGTAGGTGCAATGCTCCACCTCGGAAGCGAGCAGCATATCGCCATAGGTGATTCCGTGACCCCAGGTCATATCCACAAAGCTGCGCGCGCCCTGGAGGACCATGACAATGCGTTCCAGCCCGTATGTGATCTCCACCGAGACGGGGTCAAGCTCAAAACCACCAGCCTGTTGGAAGTAGGTAAACTGGGTGATCTCCTGCCCGTCCATCCAGATCTCCCAACCCAGGCCCCACGCACCCAATACCGGCGACTCCCAGTTATCCTCAACCAGACGGATGTCGTGCCTTCGGCGGTCCACCCCCAGGGCTTCCAGGCTCTCCAGGTAGAGCTCGACCGGATTTCCAGGATCGGGTTTGAGGATCACCTGGTACTGGTAGAACTGCCCCCAACGATTGGGATTCTTGCCATACCGGCCATCCTGGGGGCGCACGCTCGGCTCAACATAGCCCACATTCCAGGGCTCAGGGCCGAGGACGCGCAGAACCGTCGCCGGATTCATCGTACCGGCGCCGACTTGCACATTATAGGGCTGCCAGATGAGGCAGCCCTTGGTCGCCCAGAAGCGGTCCAGGCGCAGGATGACTTCTTGCAGGTCCATGCGGCACTCCCTGAGAGCGGCTAACAAGAGGCTAATTTACCCCGTTTCGCCGTAAATGTCAAACCTCGGCCGCTCATTTGGACCTGTTGGCCTTGGGCGATAGAATAGCACCAGGTCCACGACTCTGGGGAGGGATTCATGGATCACCATGCGATACGGGTTGGCACATGCAGCTGGTCAGACCACACCAACTTCTACCCCCCTGGGCTGCCCTCCAACCAGCAGATTGTCTTTTACGCCACCCAGTTCTCAGTCGTAGAGATCGATTCGACGTTCTATCGGCTGATGCCGACGCGGAACTATGAACTCTGGGCGCAGCGTACCCCGCCCGGGTTTGTGTTTGACGTAAAGCCTTACCGTCAGTTGACCTGGCACGACCGCGAGAATCCTCCCGACGACGCGGTCTTTGCCCAATTCCATAGCTCCCTGCAACCCCTTCGCGAAGCAGGCAAGCTGGGCGCTGTGCACTTCCAGTGGCCACCGTGGTTCGTATACAGGCCTGAGAACCTGGACTATATCCGCCGCTGCCGTGAGCGCTTCGCTGACGACAGGATGTCCGTCGAGTTTCGCCACCGGAGCTGGTATGAAGAGAACAACGCTCTCGATCTCTTCAGCACCCTCCGCAAGGAAAGCATCGGGTTGACCATCGTGGATGAGCCGCAGGTGGGCAGCGGAAGCGTCCCCACTGTTCTGGAGGTAACCAGCCAAGATTTGCTCATCGCCCGTTTCCACGGGCGCAATGCCGCCACGTGGTACAAGAAGGTCGCCAAGACCGCTGACCGCTTCAACTACCTCTACTCCGACGACGAATTGCAGGAGTGGGTGCCGCGTCTGGCAGAGCTTGCCCCGCAGGCCAAAGAGATCCATGCTCTGTTCAACAACAACATGGCAGACTACGCGGTGCGCAACGCGATGCAGTTTCGCTCGTTCCTGCAAGCTTCGTTGAAGGACGCGGACGTTTCGTAGCCACCTTGCAGGCCTCGCTGACCGACCCCCAGGTGCCCGCCACCGCCCATTGTCCACGCTTTACCCATCGTTAACCTGCTCTTCAACTCATCTTGACAATCGGACACTACACTACAAGTGAGATTGAACCCACTACCAGTAAAGAAGGAGCTCTTGTGTCATTACCCTTGATCCTGGTTACTAATGATGATGGAATCAACTCCCGGGCCCTTTGGGCTGTGGTCGAAGCGGTCAGTCCCCTGGGGGAGGTATTGGTCGTTGCGCCTGGCCGGCAGTGGTCTGGAGGAGGTCGCTCCAAGCCCCAAGGCGTAACGGGCCAGATAACTGCGGTCCAGGGCCCCATCCGCGATGTCACAGTCACTGCGTATGCTGTGGACGGCAGTCCGGCGCAGGCTGTTGCCCACGCCGTCCTGGAAATCGCCCCTCGCCCGATCTCGCTCGCGGTCTCGGGCGCCAATCTGGGTCCCAACTTGGGATTGGAGGTTACCGTTTCGGGTACCGTTGGCGCCGCATTGGAAGCTGCAGCCCATGGCATACCATCGCTCGCGGTTTCTATGGACATGGATGCCTCGGCATACCTCTCAGAAGGCGACCTGCTCGGAAACTATGACGCGGCCAAAGTGTATACCCATCGCTTTGCGCAGCGCTTGTTGTCTGCCGGTCGCACCCATGACGTGGATGTCTTGAACATCAACGTACCCCGCGATGCCACGGCGGACACCCCTTGGCGCCTCACCAGTCTGTCGCGTTGCCGCTACTACGAACCACTTCCTCCCGACCGTAGCACTGGCCGGTTGCGGCCTCGCTACCAGGTCGTATCCAATGTCGCCCGACTGGAGTGGGATTCGGACATTCGGGCGATGTTGGTGGATCGCGTTGTCTCGGTCACTCCCCTCTCTCTTGACCTCACCTCACGCGTCGACCGCAGCCAGATGACGGGCCTCCTGAACAGCCCGCTGTCTNNAGAGCATCTGGGTTGTGCCCATGGTCGTGCCAGCGTTGAGGAGCCTTGGGCATTCAGTGGTCACGCGGTACAATGGGCCTGATGCGCAATGCACACACGAATCGAATCAACCGGCGATCTCACGCTGCCTGCAATGGACCAGTCCGGCCAGGCGCCGGCCTGGCGCGAGTGCTTCTCTGTCTCCTGGCTACGGCGCAGATCGCCTGCGCGCCCACTTTGGCTCTTCCAAGCCCGCCCATCCTACCCAGCGCGACGCCACAGTCAGCAACCCAGCCGACGGCCGTGGAGCCATCAGTCCAGTGGCGCACCTGGGAGCCATCTACCTGGGCCGTGGCGGGGGAGCAGAGAAGGCCGATCCTCTTGGACCTGACTGCCACGTGGTGTCATTGGTGCCACGTGATGGACGAAACGACGTATCGTGACCCGACGGTGGTGGCCCTCGTCAACGAGCTCTTTGTACCCGTGCGCGTCGACACCGACCAGCGCCCTGACATACAGGCCCGCTACCTGATGGGAGGTTGGCCCACCACCGCGTTTCTGACACCCGAGGGAGACGTCCTCACTGGATACACTTACGTTCCGCCGGAAGAGCTGGTTCCCATACTGCGGCAGGTGAGCCAGTACTTTGCCGAGAACCGTGAGGACATTGCCCAGCAGATGAAGCTGCTGCGGGAGCAGCAGTCCCAGAATTCCGGGCAGGCGGCCTCCGGGGTTCCGACCGACACGGTGAGAAGCGCATTGCAGCGTCTGGAGCAGGACTATGACCCCGTGCACGGCGGGTTCACACCTCGCTCCAAGTTCCCGTTTCCTGCGGCGGTCGAGTTGGCACTGCGGCATGCCCACGCCAACCAAGACCATGTGTGGCTGGACCGTGCGTTGCACACTCTGGACGGTGCGTCTCGCCTGCTGGACCCGGTATGGGGCGGCCTCTTTCGCTACTCGGTCACGCCTGATTGGGCTACCCCTCACCATGAGAAGCTACTTTCGGTCAACGCCAGCACGCTGGCCAACTTTGTGAAAGCGTACGCAGCGACGCATGATGTCCGGTTTCGTGCCGCCGCCGAATCCATCCTGAGTTACACCGAAACCTTCCTGACCGACCCGGCGGGGGGCTTTTATGGCAGCCAGGATGCGGATCTGGTTCTACCAGGCATGCCAGGCATCGCCATGGAGGGTGAAGCCTACTTCCTGCTGAACGATGCCGAGCGCCGCTCCCTCGGCATCCCGCGTGTGGACAGGACCCTCTATGTAGACGCCAACGGTGAGATGAGCACGGCGTTTCTCGACGCAAGCGTTGTGCTGGAGGATCCAAATCTGAAGAAGACCGCCCTGCAAGCCGTGGAGCGCCTGTGGGCAGGGGCTCGCGGCGCCCAGGGGTACATGTGGCACAGCACGGCGCCCGCTGACCGGTCAGATCAACGGCAGGTGGCGACTCTGATGGACCAGATGCAATTTGGCTTGGCCCTTCTGGCAGCTTACTCTCATACTGGGCAGCCATCATACCTTGAGCGAGCCCAGGCATTGGCGCTGTATTCGTTGACTAATCTGAGGGATGAGGACCGCGGCGGCTTCTTTGCCCTTCCCGCTGATCCCTCCGCGCCCGCTAGCTGGACCGTCCGGACCAAGCCCTGTGGCGACAACATCGCGGCGGCACGCTTCTTCACTCGTCTGCATCGGTACTCAATGCGCCCGGAGTATGACGAGGCAGCGCGGGGAGCGTTGCTCCTTTGCGCGGATGTGGCAAAGGAGAGCCCGGACTATGCGTTGGCGGCAGACGACTGGCTCAACTATCCCTTAACTCTGGTGGTGGTAGGTACGCCAGGCACCCCCGATGTGGACGCGTTGATTACGACTGCACACCAAGCCTATGAGCCGGGCAAGGTAGTGGTCGTGCTCGATCCTTCGCGCGGCCCGCCTCAGCTGGGCGAGCTGACGTATCCCGCAGACCCGGCAGCCGTGTATGTGTGTCGCGACCGCCTCTGTTCGCTGCCGGCCTTCACGGCTCAAGATCTGAACCTGCAGATGCAGCAATTGGCAGATACTGCAAATCGTTAGGGCCGCCACGCTTGTCCCACCACCGGGCCCCGAGGCTCCTCGTGACCTGCGCCACGGCAGCCACGGCACCCATTGCTACTCACTCAGGACGACCGCAGCTGGTGCGTTCTTGACGCATATCCCCTCGGCGTCGAAGCGGAGCGGCGCGGTTGTCTCATGAGTCAGACACCGGCCTTGGCATACCCTCAACCCACCTTCAAAGCGGCCAGACAATGAGGATTAGTGAGACGGCAATGATAAGGACTACGACTTCCAGGCCGAGCCCCATACGCCAGTAGTCGCCGAACCTATACCCGCCAGGTCCCATCACCAGGGTGTTCGATTGATGACCGATAGGCGTGAGAAACGCGCACGAGGCTCCGATGGCAATGGCCATCAGGAATGGATCGACCGACGCACCAACGCCCTGCGCAACACTGATGCCGATTGGCGCCATCAACACCACGGCAGCCGCGTTGTTCACCAAGTCCGAGAGGAACATGGTGATTAACAGCACCATGGCTAGCATCGTAACCGGTGGCATCCGGTCACCAAGGCGCAGCAGCGCATTCGCGATCAGCTGCGCGCCTCCGGTTGTCTCCAGTGCCTCACCTACGGGGATCATCGCCCCCAGCAATACCAGGATGGGCCAGTCGATGCTGTCATATGCATCACGCAGAGATACCAATCTGGCAGCCACCATCACCACGACGGCACCGACGAAAGCCAGCTGTACCGGGACCCACCCTGCGGCCGCCGATATCAAGGCTGTACCGAACAGCATTAACGATGGGATGATGCGGCGGGGTTGGCCGATGCGCAGCCCCCGCTGAGCCAACAGGAGGCATCCCAGCGTTGCCAGGACATCTCTGAGAGTCTGAGCATGGCTTTGCAGGAGCAGCACATCCCCTGCCTTCAGGCGGATACGATCCAGGCGCGTCCTCAATTGCTCGCCCTGACGGGCCACCGCCAGAAGGTTCACGCCATACCGCCGACGCAGATCAAGGCTAAAGGCGGTTTCTCTTACCAGCGGAGAGTCAGGTTTGATCACCACCTCCATCAGCATCAGTTCCCCCGACGTGAGGTCTTCCCGCACTATCTCCTCGCTCCCTACCAGCTCCAGCCCGCCTTTGGTCACCAGGCTCTCCAGGTCTTCCGTGTCAACCTGCAAGATCAAAATATCACCGGTGCGAAGGATCGTCTGCGGGGCCGGCGCCATGCGCC
This sequence comes from Anaerolineales bacterium UBA2232, assembly GCA_002348045.1. The sequence goes on along the minus strand of DDYO01000071.1, from coordinate 111 downwards.
GCTCGCCGCCGCGCACCAGACCGATCACGTTCGTTCCGTTCTCCACGCACTCCCGGATTGCCGGCAACCTCTTGCCGTTCAGTATTGAATCCTGAGGGATGCGCACCTCAG
>DDYO01000306.1 GCA_002348045.1 Anaerolineales bacterium UBA2232 | reverse complement strand
TAGCACTGTGGCCATTTCGGCCCAGCGCGGTGACGGCTTGTCCGACTTGCTGGTGCGCATCGAGGACGTACTTGCTGACACGATGGTCGAGGTAGAGCTGCTGGTACCCTATAGCGATGGTGAGCTCCTGGCATCCGTGAGGAGGGTCGGCATCATTCTCAGTGAGGAACACACTGAACAGGGCAGTCAGGTGTCAGCTAGGATTCCTCCACAACTGACAGAACTGGTTCGTCCATACCTGCGGTAATCGCAGGGGGCTAGGCGATTCTGCAGCTTGCTGGTATCCTGAGGGTGCGCGGCATTCGCGGTGTTCCGGGGGTTCTCACGCCCCCCAGATTACTCAAGGAGTAGACATAAGCCATGCGATCGTACAAGGGACTTGCGGCGTCACCAGGTGTGGCTATAGGACCGATGCTGGTTTACCATCCGGAAGAGCACCTTGTTGTGGAACGGAAAGGGCCAGTGGATCCTGCAATCGAACGTGCGCTTGCAGAGAGTGCGCTGGTGACGGCGGCGGAACAACTCAGGCGCATCTATGAGAAGGCGTTGGATGAGATCGGCGAGGAGGGCTCGGCGATCTTCCTGGCCCATGAGGAATTCCTTTCTGATCCTGCGGTTCAGGAGGGCCTGCGGGAGCAGTTCAAGGAATTTGGCAAGACTGCTGATCGGGCCTTGGGCGCGGTGTTCGAAGACTATGCTCGGCAATTGGAGCAACTCGAAGACGAATACTACAGGGAGCGGGCGTCCGACGTTCGTGATGTGAGCCGTCGTCTGCAGAGGATACTCGCAGGCGTGCAGGATCAACAAACGCTGATGCACTTGGAGTCGCCTGTAGTGGTTGTTGCCAAGGACTTGACGCCCTCTGACACAGCTCAGATGAACAAGAAGATGGTCATTGGGTTTTGCACCGCTGTCGGCGGACTGACGTCCCACACGGCAATCATTGCTCGTATTCTGGGCATTCCTGCGATCGTGGGCATGGGTGAAGAGATACTCGGCCTCTCTACTGGCACGATGTGCGTGGTCGACGGGGACGCGGGCGAGTTGGTGGTCGATCCAGCCCCCGCCGTTCGCTCCCAGTATGAGCTTCGCCAAGCCGCAATGGCGACTGAGCTAACTGCGGAGAAGGTGGCTGCTCAAGGGCCAGCGGTGACCGTTGACGGGCGCCACTTGGAGATCGTCGCTAACATCGCCGATGCGGCTTCGGCCGAAGTGGCCCTCGAGTTCGGGGCCGAAGGAGTAGGGCTGTTCCGTACGGAGTACCTCTTCCTCAACAGCACGCGGATTCCGGACGAGGCGGTGCAGTATAGGGACTATCGTGCCGTTGCCGACGTAATGGGCAAGAAGCCACTGATCATCCGTACCCTGGACATAGGCGGAGACAAGCAACTGCCGTACCTAGACATTGNNTGGTGAGGAGCAGAATCCATTCCTTGGCTGGAGGGCGATCCGGTTGTGCCTCGATAACCCGGAGCTGTTCCAACCCCAGTTACGCGCCATCGTGAGGTCGGGTGTGGACCGCAACGTGCTAATCATGTTTCCAATGGTGGCCACGCGGGAAGAAGTCCGTCGCGCTCGGGCAGCACTGGAGACGGCGATGGACGACCTCCGTGCCCAGGGTACAGCGGTCCCCGATGGCATCCAGGTTGGCATCATGGTGGAAATCCCGTCGGCTGCATTGATGGCTGATGTGCTGGCCAGTGAGGTGGATTTCTTTAGCATCGGCAGCAACGACCTGATTCAGTACACTATGGCTTGCGACCGGGTCAACGAGAAGGTTGCCTATCTCTACGACCCCCTTCATCCGGCAGTGCTCCGCCTTATAGACCAGGTCATTCGCGCTGCGGACGCTCACAACAAGTGGGTTGGCATGTGTGGCGAGATGGCAGGAGACCTGGAGTCTATCCCTATCCTGGTGGGCCTCGGCCTGTATGAGTTCAGCATGAACGCGCCGTCGATTCCCAAGGCAAAAGCGCTGATCCGCTCGCTGTCGTACGCTGACATGAAGATTGTTGCCCAGGAGGCGTTGACCAAGGGCAGCGCCGATGAGGTCAGAGATCTCCTCAGGCAGAATGGATTGTTCGCCGCACGCTGAGTGCGGCTCTGAGCGGGGCACCCTTCGAAATCCAGTGGGCATCCTGGACATGCAGGATCGCATGACATAAGCCACATTGTGAACCGGGAGGGCGTCGCAGCGAAACCCTGAACAACCTGTACCCCATCACTGCAGGGCTATTCCGTCAGATCGAGGAGCTCCCGCTGGCTTACGGCAGTCGTTCGTACAGAGCTGCGGTGAGCAGGTGATGGACTTGGGGGACTGCGGCCTCAGGCCGCAAACATTTTGCTCTGTACGGTGGATAACAACTTCGCACTATGGTTGTTATGTACGCTATCGCCTAGATGGTCGACATAACCCGGTGTCGCGACCCAATTGTACCGCAGGCTTGGATGGAATGCCACGGCATGGCGCAAGCATTCCGGCCCCAGCCGACCTCCACGGTCGTCGTTGACGCCGGTCGTAGAGTTCTTTGCCTCGCGGGTATGCTTGTGCTATCATTACGCTCGGTGTCGGCTTCCTGTAGCGGCACGGTCGTCACTAAGCCGTTGAGCTCGGGCTGGGGGTAGTCACACCTGATGGCGTTGTGATTTCGGTTTTGCGATGGGGCACAAGTTATGTCATGTAGGATTGACAAGAGGAGCTATGTCTAGGTTGAGTAGGTGCTTAGCCACCTCCCTGCTTTTGGTTGCGGTGGCATCAACATTGTTCGCCGCCGGTTTTGGCCTTGGGCGCTACGTGTTCCCGGCAAGTCAGCCCAGTGGTTCAGCTGGCCGATCACAGAATCTCGACGTGCTGTCGGAGGCCTGGTCTCTCATTGAGCGCAGTTTCTATCGGTTGGAGCCGTTGGACGACCGGACGATGCTATACGGCGCGATCAAGGGAATGGTTGCGACCCTGGGCGACCGGTACACTGCGTTCTTTACCCCGGAGCAGGCTGACTTGTTTCAGCAGGACCTTGAGGGATCGTTTGCGGGCATCGGTGTTACGGTTGGCACCACTGATGATGGGGATTTTCGAGTCATGAGGCCGCTGGCGGGAACTCCTGGCGCGGAAGCCGGACTCGTTCCCGGGGACATCCTAGTCGCGGTGGACGGCATTCCCCTCCGAGGTATGGAGTTCTTTGAGGCCATCAGCCTCATGCGAGGCCAGGCGGGAACCAAGGTTCGCCTGCTTGTGCGGCACGCCAACGGCGTTGAAAACGAGTACTCCATCGTCCGCGCCGTGATTCAGGTTCCGACGGTTGACAGTAAGGTTCTGGCTGATGGAATCGGTTACGTTGCTTTGTCCGAGTTCAATGGGCGCGCCACCGAGGAGTTGCGATCTCACCTTCGAGCATTGCTCCAGGATGGCTCCGTTGCCCTGATCCTGGACTTGCGCGGCAATCCTGGCGGATATCTACACGTTGCTGTAGAAGTGGCCAGTGAGTTCATCCGAGAAGGCGTCATCGTGATTGAGAGGAGCAGCGATGGCAAAGAGACGACGCGTAGCGCAAGCGGCTCTGGCCTTGCCACTGATGTTCCTCTGATGGTGCTGGTAGACGGCTCGTCAGCAAGCGCAGCTGAAATTGTCGCCGGTGCCATCCAGGACCTGGGCCGCGGCATCGTGATTGGTGAAAGAACGTTGGGTAAGGGCTCGGTACAGATTACCGAGCGACTCAGTGACCGCTCTGCCCTGCAGATTACCATCGAGCGTTGGTATACACCGGCCGATCGTGGTATTCACGGCGAGGGCCTTGAACCGGATCTTCCAGTAGCGCTGAGTGAGGAGGACATTAAGAACGGTCGTGATCCTCCTTTGGAGAGGGCCATGGCGCTGTTAATGGAACAGAGACAGCAATGACGCCGGTCAAGACCATCGCCAGCAACCGCAAAGCTTACCATGACTTTTTCGTTCAGGACGAGTTGGAAGCAGGAGTAGTGCTGACGGGCACCGAGATCAAGTCAGTTCGCGAAGGCCGGGTCAATCTCCGCGACAGTTACGTGCAGATTCGCGGCCGCCAGGCCTGGGTTGTGAACGTGCATATTGCTCCGTACAGCGCTGGCAGCCGCGAGAACCCGAACCCGCGGAGGGAGCGCAAGCTTCTGTTGCATCGCAAGGAAATCGTTCGACTCCAGAGCGCCGTGCAGGAAAAAGGACTGACCATCGTACCCCTGCGAATGTACCTGAAAGACAATTGGGCCAAGTTGGAGATCGCTTTGGCGCGAGGCAAAAAGCTCTACGATAAGCGGGCGCAGATGGCTGACCGCGAGACGCAGCGACTGGTCCAGCAAGAACTGAAAGCGCGCCGGTCGCCAGTTGAGGATTGACGCGAATTGTGGTATAATGGTCGTGCTTCTGGGGATGACAGGCTTCGACGGGGAGGGCTGGCCCAAGACTGCAAGCGGAGGTGCCTCCACCTCGGAAAACAGGGGCAAAACACAAGTGCCAATACAGCACGAACACCGGCGTATGCTTACGCCATGGCCGCCTAGGCAGCCTAGCATAAGCTAACGCTCTGATCACTTCGAGTGATCACGTTCACCTCGTACTCGTCTCCGGTAGGACGGGAGTGGGCGACATCAAACCGGGGTGCGGCTATCCGGACGCCGATGCGGATGGCCAAAGCCCTTCGGTAGAAGGGATCGGCTAACCCACACTGGACTCGGTCGGTTGTGTCCTCTGAGGGCGAATAACGAAAGCCGACTATGCTTGTAGGATGTCTTCGGTCGAACTTTACGGACGCGGGTTCGATTCCCGCCATCTCCATG
>DDYO01000112.1 GCA_002348045.1 Anaerolineales bacterium UBA2232 | reverse complement strand
ATGAGCCGTCCTGCCCAGCTTGGTCGGGGATAGGCAAGTCAACCGGATCATCAGCGGTGAGCTGGATAAACCAACCGTTGCCCGAATCGCCCTTGTGCAGCTGTCCGGTGGAATGCAGGAAACGGGGACCGTATCCCACCGTTACGGCCAGTTGGTATCGGTCTCGGATGGCCGCTCTCAAGTCCAGCAGAGCCGATTCCAGGGCTCCTGTTGGCTGCAGGTATGCCTGCACTGCAACATACGCGCCGGGCTGCGCCTGCTGCAAGAAGGCGCCCAGCAGCAAGCCCACTGGGTTCACGCAGCCCTGCCCACCGACGCCGACCGCTTCTCCGGCGCCCGTGTAAACGGCCATGCCATCCCCTTCCCAGGCGGGCAGCTCGGCCGGCAGTGTCCCCGCCGCCAAATACTCCTGTAACATCTGGCGGGCAATTACCTTGGCCGACTCGACGTCGGGTTGGTCAAAGGCATTGATTTCCCAGCGCGCGCACACCAGCGCAGTGGCCAGTTCCCACAGGAAGAACTGCGCCCCAACATCGTACCGATCGTGCCATCGGAGACGCACTACCGGATGCCCGGATTCTGAGAGCCGAGCCACTTCCTCCTCGCAAGGCGCGGGCGCGTTGCCCAAGGCCATGTGAACAAACAGGCGGTCCTCACCGTAAACGTCGGCAGCACCCACAGGCTCCCCAACCACCGGGATCAAACCGTGTCCATCCTTGCCCGTGCTCTCGGCCAGCAGCTGCTCCACCCAGTCTCCAAAGCTCGCCAGTTCAGGCGGCAGAACAAAGGTCACCTTGTCGTGCCCGGCGTCCGCCACCGCTCCCAGGATGGCCCCGAACTGAGCGCCCGGATTCTCTCCCAATGGCACCTCAGCAGCGCACTGTGTCGCGGCCGTCTGTGCCCTATCCAGGAGCAGCTTGAGATCCACATCCAGCAGGGCGGCCGGAACCAGTCCAAAAAAGGAGAGGCCAGAATACCTGCCTCCGATGTTGGGATCGTTCAGGAAGACATCGCGAAAGTGCAGATTCTGGGCCAACGCCTCCAACGAGCTGCCGGGGTCCGTAATGGCCACAAACCGCTGACCCACTTCACTCCTCTTGAGGGACTTGGCCAACCAATTCCAGAAGCACTTGAACAGCGACATCGTCTCGACGGTCCCGCCTGACTTGGTCGAAACGATCACCAGGGTGTGCTGCGGGTCGAGTCGGTCCTGGCTAGCCAGAACCGCAGCAGGATCCGTGGTGTCGAGCACGGCAAAATCGAGGGCAAGAGGTCCAGCCAGTACCTTGCCAAACAACTCGGGAGCCAGGCTGGAGCCTCCCATTCCCAGCAGCACGACCTGTGACAAGCCTTCAGCACGGACGCTGCTGGCCCAGCCCAGAAGGCGTGGGACCTCGCGCTGCATGTTTTCGGGGCTGTGGAGCCAACCCAACCTGTTGATGATCTCGGTGGGCTCCGGGTGCCAGAGGGTGTGGTCGTGTGACCAGAGACGGTGCAGGACGCGGTCAGACTCCATCTGATGTAGTGCGACCTCGACACCTTTGCCCAACGGCCCGAGGGAAGCCAGGATTCCGCTTTGATTCACGTTGAGACTCCTTTCACCGACAGTTCGACGCTGAGGCGGGACTTGACGAATTAGCTGGGAGAATGCCAGGATGGGCTCGATACGGTCTATAGCAGGGCTTCGATGCGCGACGGATCACGACCTGCCTGAGAAACGAGCTGCCAGGACCGCAATACCTCGGCGACGCTCCAAGCCTGGGCAAAACACCCTCGGGCGCCAAACGGAGGATCGCCTTCAAAAACCTCACTGATACTGCCAAGGCCATGATCGCAGAGGTGCTGCGCCATGGGCCAGAGGAACGACTCCGCCAGGCCTGCGTCGCGGTAGACCCGCAGGTGGGCCCGCACAAAGGGGCCAATCAGCCACGCCCAGACGGTTCCCTGGTGGTATGCGGCATCCCTCTGCCACTGATCCCCTGCATAGCTGCCCCTGTAACGGCCGTCGTCAGAAGCCAGGGAACGCAACCCGAAAGACGTAAGCAGCCTCCGGGCGCAGACGTCGACGATGGCCTTCTGCTCCACTGGCGAAAACGGACTGTGGGCCAGGGAGACCGCCAGCAACTGGTTCGGACGCAAGCTGGCGTCGTTGCCCTCCGGTCCATCCAGTACGTCAAAGCAATAGCCCACGGCCGGGTTCCAGAAGCGGGCAAATCCAGCCTGCACCTGGTCTGCAACCGAAGCATAGGTACTGGGATCCTGTCCGACCACGCCGGCGAGCCTGGCCATCGTCCTCAATGAATTGTACCAGAGGGCATTGACCTCAACCGGCTTGCCGATACGTGGCGTCACCACCCAGTCGCCTACCTTGGCGTCCATCCAGGTGAGTTGAACTCCCGGCTCCCCAGCGTGCAGCAAGCCATCGGCGGGGTCCACTCGGATCTGGTGTCGCGTTCCGCACAAGTGCCAAACGACAAGGTCCTGCAGAATGGGAAACAATTCGCCTACGAGCTCAATGTCGCCAGTCGCCTCGTAGTAGGCCCGAATCGCCTCGATGTACCACAAGGTGGCATCAACCGAGTCGTATTCGGGACCATTGCCCTCCTCGGAAAAGCGGTTGGGAATCATGCCACGGTCCACATGGTGGGCATACGTACGCAGCACCAAAGCCGCAATCTTTGTCTGGCCCGTGCTCAGGGTAAGCCCCGGGAGGCTGATCATCGTGTCGCGGCCCCGGTCACCGAACCAGGGATAGCCGGCGATCACCGTTCGCCCATCTGGGTTACCGCCAAAGGAGCGGCGCACTACGAACTGGTCTGCGGCCAGGACGAGTCGCTCTACCCACCAGGGAGCATCAGGCTGGTTGAACTCTTTGAGCAGCTCTCGCTCATGATTCTCCCTTGATTGCAGGGCGACCTGCCCGTCCAGGGACGGAGTGAGCTGGGTGCTGGCCACGACGGTCACCGACTGCCCCGCATATAGAGTCGCTCGCAGGACTCCGAGCTGCAAGAGATCCTCCCTCGCCGGCAGGCCTGTAAGTCGCTCAGCGTGCAGCTCAATCCCTTGTCGCCAAGTGCGCTGCACGCGAGGCACAGCCTGGTAGCTCAGCACCAAGAAGCCATCTTGCCCGCCTGCTTCGGGTTGAACACGCAACCCATTGGCGACACGTGAGACCCGCAGCTCGAGAACTGCCGAGTCCGTATTGTCATGATGGTCACGATAGGTGACCCACGGCGCCAGAGCAAGGGCCATTGGGCCGCTGGCCCGCTCCAGGTGATAGTTCACGTACGTGGTGTTGGCCCCTTGCTCCATCCACACTCGTTTGACCAGCAAAGCGTCGCCACACGCATAGGTCCAGGTGGGAATCGTTCCCTCCAAATGGAACCTCTGCAGGAATCGAAATCCAGCGGGGTCGGTGGAGCCGTCAGTCCACCGATTGGCGGACAGGACATACGTTTCGCCGCCATAGTCCGCGGTTTCGTCCAGCTTGGCAAGGGTGAGGGTCCGTCCCAAAGGGGGCCTCAATGCGGCGATCAGCAATCCGTGATAACGGCGCGTAAGCATGCCACCGATGGTTCCCGCAGCATATCCGCCGATGCCGTTGGTCACCAGCCACTCTCTGGCGGCGACGAGCTCCGGTCGTCCGCAAACCTCTCGACCAAAGTCAATCATCCTTGCGCTCCCAACCTTCTGCCGCTGCGCCCAACAGACCAACATCTGGGTTCAGAATCACGTACACGGGCAGGCGTCGCATCAGACCCGACAGTCGCCCCTTGGATTGGAATGCCTTCAGGAACCGGCCATTTTCTTGCAGCGCGGCCAGGAGGCGCGGGGGTATGCCCCCGCCCAAGAACACACCGCCGGTTGCCAGGGCTTTGAGCGCCTGGTTGCCCGCCTCTGCGCCAAGGATGGAGACAAAAGTGCGCACCGTGGCCACGCAGAGGGGGTATTGCGGCTGAAGGTCCAGTCCATGCTGGACGATGACCGGAGTCGCATCCTCGGCGGCTGCCAGTTGCTCCCGCAAGGCCGGCGGCTCTGATGCAAAGCCAGTATCGCGGAGGTAGGCGTAGATGTTGGGAATGCCCAGTCCTGAACACACCAGCTCTGCGCTGACATGATCGTGATCCCGTTGCAGGTACTGGAGCAAACCAATCTGCAGGTCATCAGTCGGGGCAAAGTCACAGTGACCGCCCTCAGAAGGATGGGTGCAATAGCGATGGCCGTCCCACAGCAGAAAGGCCTCGCCCAGTCCGGTGCCCGGCGCGATGAGCGTCCTCACGCCATAGGGTACAGGTTGCCCTTGGTGAAGGGTGAATAGCTCCTCGCGGCACAGCAAGGCTATCCCTTGTCCAATGGCCTCCAGATCATTGATCAGGGCGAGAAACGACAGGCCGAGGGCAGTCCGCAGCTGATCCTTGGTGATTTCCCAGCCGAGGTTGGTGATAGTGGCACGGTCATCGATCACCGGCCCTGCTACAGCCAGACAGGCGCGCTCAACCGTGACTCCCACTCCGGCGAGAAAGCTCCGGATCAGAGATTCCAGACTTGGAAAGTCCGCGCTGGTCAAAGTGCTCTTGAATAGGGGAGCGCGAAACCCGGCCTCGCGATCATAGATCGCCAGATTGCTCTTGGTGGCCCCGATGTCACCTGCCAACAGCATGCGCATGATCCTCCGCTGGCGTTGTTCGGCCAGCCGCCGAACACAGGCACCAACCTTGATGCTCGGCTCCTATTGTACGTGGCGTCCGTGGCTGCCGCAACTGGCACCGCAAGGTTCCGTCACGGGTTCCTATCAGGCTTGGTCGCTGGAAATCTCTCGCACCATGACCTGGCCCGCCACATCCAACATGCAGATTAGCAGGCGCGGGCGCACCCCCAGCAGGATCTCTGTGGCCCGTGAATAGCGCCTGGCCTGTCGCGCATAACCCTGTTGTGCCAGCACCGCGTCGAGGTCCCGCTCATCACGGACATGATCCGTCTTGAATTCCACGATCGTCCAGCGGCCCGCCTGCAGGAACAGCGCATCCAGAATGCCGACCTCGGCCCCCTCGCCGGCTGGCAGTTGATAGGGAACCTCGTGCCAACGGCGCTCCGCCGACTGCATCTCGCCGTACAGCGCCGATTGTCGAAAGCGGTCCAGGAGAACCACGGTCCTGCGGACAGCATCTTTGAGCTCGCGCACATCGGTGAGGCCACATTCGCGTGCCGCAGCCTGCAACCAACCATCCGGGGCGTCCCCCTCAGTTGGCCAACGCGCCAGACCACGGTGCACCAATTCGCCCACCACCCACGCCGGTGCCCTGGGCCGTGCTGCCGCCGGCACTACCCGCCAGACCCGCTGGGGAGGATCGCTTTCGCTCTGCGCCCTGCCCTCGACCAGGACAGCGTCTTGGCCAGCAACGGGGTCAAGCAGGGGCGGCGGCAGTGCCCGTTCAGGCAGTTCAGCTGGTTCTTCTGCAAGCGCCCTTCTGATGCCAGTCCAGTTCGGTTCATACAGGGTACACTGGACCACCGTGGACCCAGTTGCCAAACCAAAGCTCACTGCATCTTCGCCCTCGCCGTTGTACTCTGCCGGCAACCCGCCAGGCCAGCCGTGCGCCGTCACCAGCCGACCCAGACAGCTCTCGGCCGCGCTCCCGTCCCAGGAGAAGCAGCCGTTGAGCAACAGCTTTTCTCGAGATCTCGTTGCAGCCACGTAGAGCAAGCGCGCCGATTCGGCCAGCTCGTAATCACGCTCACGAATGGCCGCTAGCTTGTACGCCGCGGGCCTATCCTTGGCGTCTTCGCCAATGGGCCAGACAAGCCCCATGCAGGGATCAATCAGTGGACCGGTGGACAGATGCGCGCTTCGGCTGATATCGCCAATGACCACCACGGGAAACTCCAGGCCCTTGGCTTGGTGAACGCTCATGATCTGCACAGCGCCCTCCGCGGTGCTGCGTGCCTCCCCTTCCCGTGCCGCCACCGATCTTAGCCCCGCAGCATAGGCCAGGAAAGCACTCGGCCCTACGATCCCACTCTCCTGAGCATCGGCCAGCAACTTGGCCACATTGCGCGCTGCCCGGCTCGCACCAGACAACAGCAGGGCGGCGGAATAGTCAGTGGCATCCAAGAACGATTTCAGAAGGTCACCCACTGATACTCGCCCGGCTCGCCCGTGCAACTCGCCGATTACTCGCACCGCTCGCTCGCCCTTGATCCCCTCGCCAAAGCGTGAGTGCTGCTGAAGTACATCCCAAAGAGTGCGGTCCGGTTTGTTACGGTCACGGTATCCGCACAAGTGGAACAGCTCGACGTCTGAGAAGCCGAACGGTGGAGAGCGCAGCAGGCCAACGAGTGCGAGGTCGTCACCCGGATCGGTGAGAGCCTGCAGGGCATTCAGGAGATCACGCACCTCAGGGCGCTCATAGAAACCCCCGCCCGCTACCGTCAGGAACGGGACGCCTGCCCGTTCCAAGGCATCCTCATACGCTTGAAAGGACCCTGAGGCGCGACAGAGAATGGCAATGTCGGCATATTCCAGAGGTCGGCAGCGACCGTCTCTCTCGGTAACGTGCAGGCGCTTGCCCTCCACATAGTCCACGATGGTGCCCGCCAGCGCGTCAGCGGCCTGGTCCAAGGCTCCGGCGGTTTTGGAACCGACAGCCAGGTGCAACTCGACAAATGGCTCTTCAAAGCCCGGGCTCGCATCTCTGCGGACGGAGGTTAGGGCAGAAAACGGTGCGACGTAGGGTCGCGCGGGATCGTCTGGGCCCAGGATGGGACGCAGTAGATCATTCACAGCCCTCACCAGTCCTGGATGCGCACGGTAAGATTCGTCCAGGCGCAGAACCTTGCCGCCCCCTTGGCGAATCCGCTCTTCTTCCTCCCGGAACACTGTGACATCGGCGCCACGGAAACGATAGATGGACTGCTTGGCGTCGCCAACCACGAACAACCGATGACCGGTCCCGTTTAGCAGCGCGATCAGGTCCCTCTGCCTGGCGTTCGTGTCCTGGAATTCATCCACGAGGATGGCCGCGGTCTGTCTCTGCCAGTAGTCCTGAACGGAACGGTGACCTTCCAGCAAGTGCAGCGCCCCAATCTCCAGGTCGTCAAAATCAAGGACACTTTGCTGTTGCTTCACCTGGTCGTAGCGGTCATTGACCCAGACAAGTACGGGGCGAAGGCTGGCCATGAGCCTGGCCAGTTGCTCGTCTTTCTCGTCAAGGCACAGGACAAGTCCAGGGGCGGCTTTCCACAGGGACCGCAGCGTCTCCAATGCACCCTTGACGGTTTCCTTATCGGCGGCCCCTCCCGGCCATGCGCTGGCGCGACCACCGGTGAGTTTGACCTGAGTCAGACAGGTGAGCGCTGCGATGCCCATCTCCAGAGAACAGCCAAGCTGGCCCAGGGCGGCGACAACAGTGTTCCGACGCTCCGCCATCAAATCTTGGCACGCCAGGGGCTCACAGGTGACCAGGTCATCGGCGGCGCCCGCCCATTCCGGCCTCGCAACAAGCCTCTCCAGGACAGCTACTTGCGCCTCCTCAATGCACTTTCCCCACTTCGCCAGCAGCTCGCCAGCATCGGTCACGATGTCTTCTACCCCTGCCGGGTGGTTGAGCGCCCATCGGGCCGCTTCCCGGACGCCCTGCTCGCCCAACACAGTGAAACAGAACGCTCCACCCTGGTCGTTGGCGGCCCAGGCCAGGGCCTCTTCGACGGACCGTTGCCGCAACAGCTCCGCCTGCGCGTCGTCAAGCACCTCAAAGCGCGGATCCAGCCGCGCTTCCGCAGGATGGGTCCGCAGGATCTCGGTGCAAAGGCTATGGATGGTGCCGATGCGAGCCGAATCCAGCTCGGTGTAGAGAGTAGTCCAGTCAACACCACTCGTGGCTGACGAATCCCCGCTGCCCCTCCGTCGGCCGATTTCGCTGCGCACCCGATTCTTCATTTCGCGCGCGGCCTTGTTGGTGAATGTGATGGCGAGCAGTGAACGCGGAGAGTGTCCTTCCTCCAAGAGCGAGAGGTACCGCTCAACAAGGGTATATGTCTTGCCGGTGCCCGCACCCGCCGTCACGAGAATGTCAACGCCCCGGGTCAGGACGGCCTCGCGCTGAGGAGACATCGGATGGGGAGCTGAGGTCGCCGAAGTCACCATTTCTCAGCGCCTCCAGTAGGCCGGGCGAAACAGCCAGCAGGTCCCTGCCATTGGGCAGTACCACGGGCACCCCGCCGGCGGAGGCTGAGGCACAAAGTAAGCGCTGCGAACTCCCCGCACCGCTTCCCATGCCTTTTCAACAGCGGTTGCGATGGCCGCTTGAGGTCCGGCGCCGTGAGTTTCGGACTTGAATGTGCTCATCCGAAAACCGCTTCGCTCGCCTTTCTGCAGGTGCCAGTAGTACCCCTCTGTGGGGATCCCCAACGCGAGCGCCTGGGCGGCCGCCAGAGAGTACAGAGGCAGTTGTAGCTTGCGCCCTTCTTGGACAGCTTTGGCGCTAAAGTCGGCGGGGCCTGCGGTCTTGTAGTCAATCACTCGAAGACCGCCATCATCGCGGCGGTCAATGCGGTCGATGGTGCCCCGCACGCGGAAGGAGTCAGTGCCATGGGTAATGATGAGCGCCTCATCCTTGTCGAAACGCCTCTCATGGGCCACCGGCATCCAGTTTTCGCCTGCCGAATCGTGGAGCGCGGCCAGGGTCTCTTGCACATTGGCCATTATCTCCTGCCGGGTCTGTTGCCACCACGACGTCGCGCGGAAGCCTTCCTGATCGGGCGCATGGTCCAGGATAGGATCCGCTACTTCCTTCAGACGATCCACAAGTGCCGTCACGAGGGGTTCACGTCCTGCATCCAAGCCTTCGTACACGGCCGCCAGTAGACGATGGTAGATGTTGCCCAGTTGCCGTCCATCGGGGCCTTCCCGCGGTTCAGGCCGCGGCTCAAGCTTCAAAACGTGACTGGCCAGGAATTCAAACGGGCATGCCCGATAGGTCTCCAGGCGCGTTACGCTCCACGGTGTTGCGGGACCAAACTTTGCGGCAAACTGCTGGACCACCGACGTCAGATCCCCAGCGAACGGGCTGGTAGGACCTGTCTTCCGTCGCGCATCGAGGACCCGGAAGGCGCGCTCCAGGGCTGCCGAGCGTTCGGGAAATTGGCTGGTCGACCACACCCATGCCTGCTTATCGCGACGGTGAACCGCCAGGCTCTGCATCAACTCGGGAAGAGAGGCCACGTTCGCAGGCTCCGGCACGGCATGACTGCGCAGGACTAGAGGCTGAACGTGCAGCCAGCGCGCCACTTCCTCCCAGTACGGGGAGGCCTCCCAGGTGGCGCCATTCTCCGCCAGCCTGGGCCGAACCAGCAGCAAGCGCTCCGTTGGACGAGTGGCCGCCTCATAGAAAAACTCTACTTCAGCGCTCGTCAGCGATGATTCCATCGGAAGGCCACACTGCAGCCGGAGCTGCTCACGGTCATCCTCCCTGAGAAAGGGATCCTCGGTAACCCGGGCGGGGAACTCTCCTTCTGCCAAGCCGATGATAGCGGCTGCACGGAGCGGCAGCCCCCGGGCTTCAACGACATCGGCGAACAGCACAGCGGTGTGTTGCGATGGAACAGGAAGACGGTAGCTCGTGGCCTGGACTGCCCCTTCAAGGTCGGCAAAGAACGTCGTCAGATTCACTGTAGCCGTTGACGCGAGCGCTTCCTCGGCCCAGACCAATCCCCTCAAGACATCCTTCAGCGCCCGCAGGGCAGCAATGTCCATCTCAACCAGCGCCATCAGGGCTGCATTGTCCCCAGCCGCCCTGGCCCTGCGCACCATGTTCAATGAGCCATCGCTGTCATCTCGAGATGCATACCGTACCACGCCGGATTGGACATCGGCTCCAATGAGGCTTTCCAGCCAGGCCACCCATTCGCGGTACGAGCGGTTGCCAGCCGGCGGCTCAATACGCCGCAAGAACCGGCGGAACTTGTCCGAGAGGGACCTGGCTTCTGGCCCTGCTGGCAGCCTTCGGGGACGGCCTCGCTCCTCGTCCGGTCCCTCCCCATTCTGGCTTCCAGTCAGATAGCCAAGAGCCTCCTCCCACTGCAACAACCCACCCATAACCGAGCCCCAACTGGCTACGACATCCAGAGCCTCCGCGTCGCCTGCCTCCAGGCCCACCGGTGGCTTCCCATCTTCGGGATCCCCGCTGTTCCAGTCAAAGTACGGCGACCGCCAGGCCTCCACCACCAAACGGCTAGGCAAGGCCATCTGGGGATCGTCGGGTGACGCCGGCAGCACCACGCGCAGCAAATCCAGCAACGCGATGATGGCAGGGTTATGCATCAGTGGCAGCCCGCCCGCAACCCTCATCGGTATCCCAAACTCAGCGGCAACCTGCAGGGCCGTGGAGCGGTAGGGCGCTGTCTGCCGGGTCAGCAGAGCAACCTCATTGGCGCGCATCCCGTCCAGCACAAGGCGCTCCTTTATCCAACGCAAAGCCGCCCGCACCTCACCGGCTCGATCCGGCGCCTCAATCCACTCCACGACACCAGACGCATCCCGTTGCGATGAGCCCACGCGAAAAAGCTGCGTCTCCAGATACCTCAGGACAGGATGAGCTTTGGCAGAGGGATTGGGCAACGGACTGAACGACAGTCCCAACCTCTTTTCGATGCGCTGCCGTGTGATGCGGAAGCGATCATGTGCAGCCGGCCGCTGCGGTCCGACAGGCTCACCCGTAAGCGTTATGACGAGTTCACCCACGTGCGGCGCCAGAGCGACCAGCAGCGCCAACTGCACATCGGTCAGGTTGTCGAACCCGTCCACGCACAACAGCGGCCAGTCGCGAGCCACCGACGATGCTCCATCAGACAAGGCCTCGACTGCTAGCCAGCCCTTTCCTGCCCGGTCCACCCATCCTTGGTCGCGCAAAGTTCGCTGATACGCCGCATAGAGATCGGCCAGCTCCGCCAATCGCTGCTCATTAGAAAGCTGATCGACGGCGACCTGCAGCTCCTCCGGAGCAAGCTTGGTCGCCTTCCACTCTGCCAACAGGCCCTGCAGCGCTTGGATGAATCCCGGTCGCTGTCGCAGAGGGGCATAGTACGAGAGGTCGGCATTATCGACCACGGAGCGGACGAGTCGAAACTGCACAGGCTCGCTGAGCTCGGTATAGGCCCAACCCGCGGCGTCAAGACACGCTGAATAGACCCAATCAAAGGTCACAATCCTGACGCCCATGGCGCCGCCCATGTCAGCTAGCCTTCGGTAGCAGGCTTCCCTTTGCAGGGCAGTGGGTACGCACACGACGGCCTGATAGCGCAGGCCCTGAGCCGCAGTCCGAGCCTGCCGCAAGACGAACTCCGTCTTGCCCGCGCCAGCGGGAGCCAGATACAGGTGGGTTGTCAATGCCTTGCCCCTGGGCCAGCGTGTATTATCATCGGCCTCCCGCCCACAACGAGTATGCCAGAAGTGCATGGCCAATTGCGCTCAGAAGCAGTACCGGCGCGAACATGGAGTGTCTCCTTCGATTGCTCTTGTGACCCAGCAGGACCATGCCCACCGCAGCACCAGCGAAACCACCCGTTAGTGCCAGCGCGTGCAGGAGTGACTCTGGGATGCGGGGGCCATCAAGCCTAGCCTGTACCTTATCCCACGTGTACGCCGCCAGGGCAGTAGCGCTGCACCCAGTCAGCCACGCCCCATAAACTGACCAGCCCGTCCGATGCAGAATCCCAGCCGTCAGTGTCAGGCACGCCAGCGCCAGCACAAGTGGGAGGCCCAGTCGCCAAGGGCGCATGCTCTGTTAGCGATCCTTCAAGGCGAGGTTCAGAATGCCATCGTCGGTGTGAACCTCAGTCAGCTCCAGGCCAGCCTCCTTCAGAAAGGCGTTGGCCCGCTGAAGGGCCTTCTCGCTCGGCGTTTGCAGCATCAGGCGCAGCGACTCGGGCAAGGCGCCAATGGGTACCGTGAGTCCCCCGACACTGATGTCGGTCAAGACCCAATCCAGTCGCCCTTCCTTTGCCAGCACAGTACCCCCAGCTTTCGCATCCACCGTTCCTGTTCGTCCAAACACCTCCAACTCAGCCTGAATGACCAGGTCAAGCCGACCAGCGGGCTGCACGTCCAGCCATGCCCTGCGCACGGCTGGCTGTTCGCGGCGGATCTGCTCGTCGGCCATCCTGCTTAGAAAGGTCTCCTCAAACCGCAGCTGGACCTCGCCTCCAACCGGAGGCGTTGAAACGTCTGGCGCAATGGGCCGTTGCGCTAGGCTCCACACCAGGACGACCGCCGCGACAGCCGTGAAGCCTAGCCCAGCCACAAACCCCAACAGAAACGTGCTTGATCTCACGAGCCATCCCCTCTCATGAATGGCCGCCGAATCCTGGGACGGCCATGCTAGGCTTCGATCCGACGCAGCGATGGCACGGTTACCATCACCGACAGGGCAAACGCCAGCGCGAGAGCGGGTCCGATGGCCAGGCCCCACCGCACCCCGAACAACTGAGCCAAGCTGCCAGCTTGCAGGGCCGCGAACGGCGAGGCCCCGAAGAGCATGAGCATGTAGACCGCCATCACCCGACCCCTCAGGCCATCAGGGACCAGCGACTGGATCAGAGCGTTCACCGTCGAATTCTGCGCTACGAATGAGATCCCGACCAAGGGCAGGCATCCCAATGAAAAGTGGTAGGACGGAGACACTGCCATCACCATGACCATCACCGGGAAGAGCAGATTGCCGATCGTGAGCAAGAGGCCCTTCCTCTTGAACGCGCCCAAAGATGCCAGGGTTAGTGAGCCAACCAAGGCGCCAAAACCCAACGCAGCGTTCAGGCTGCCCAGGCCGGCCTCGCCGACGTGCAGCACATCGGCCGCGTAGGCAGGCATAAGGGTGGGGTAAGTAAGGTTCAGCAGGGTGGAAACCCCGACGATCAGCAGCAAAGTCCGTACCTGCGCGTTGCCCACCACGTATCTGAGCCCGGCAACCAGCTCATCGCGCAGGCGACCTCTGGTGGTTGTGCATACCCCAATGCCCATTCGCATTTTGCTAAGGGCAACGAGTACGGCAACAAAGCTGAACCCGTTGAGTACAAAGCACCAGGTTGCCCCGGCCCGTGCCAGCACGATGCCACCTACTGCCGGCCCGACGACCCTGGCCAAATTGAACATGCTGGAATTGAGGGCAATCGCGTTCATCAGATCCCCTCGGTCCTCGACCAGCTCGACTACCATCGCCTGGCGGCACGGTGCATCGAACGATTGGGTGATCCCCAAACACATTGCCAGCACTCCGATATGCCACACCTTCAAGGTGCCCGATGCCGAAAGGCCGGCCAGCACGAACGCCAACAACATCATGATGGTCTGAGTTGTGAGCAGCACCCGGCGTCGTGGCAGACGGTCGAGAAGCGCCCCCGCGGGCAGCATTAGAAAAAGCGAAGGGATGGAATTCAGAAACGACACAGCACCCAGCGCAAGTTGTGAGGCAGTCATCTGGTAGACCACCCACCCCTGAGCCACCGACTGCATCCACGTGCCCATCAGCGAAAAGGTCTGGCCAAAGAACCACAGCCGGTAGTTGGGCGAGCGCAGAGCAGAAAAAGTGGTCACTGGCCCTCGCACTGGCCTCCTCGGTGAGACCACGCTCATCAGTGCCGCTACCTCCTGCCCACGGGATGACCTAGTCCAGAAACTGCTTCGAACTGACGATCTCGCCCAAGGCAGTGGGCGACAGCGTGAACAGCCATCAACCTAGCTTACCGACTGACTTCGATCGTGCGTAGTGTATCCGCCTTCTGCCGCCACGTCAATCTCAATCCATTACCGTCTGGCCTTCAGTGACCATCACATCACAAGACCGGGCCAAGTCACCGATCTCGTTGACATCAGCCCGTCCTGTATGGTATAGTGACGGCCGTTATGAATTCGCAGCTTTATGCTGCGAAACGCCGCTCCATGCGGCCGTGACCGCCGATCCACCTTGGCGCCAGCGGCCAAAGTTGAGCGCAATCACTGTAGCTCCAGGAGGAGAAATGCGCACACCCATCATCGCGGGAAACTGGAAGATGTTCAAGACGATGGCCGAGGCCGGCACCCTTGTTCAAGAGATGCTTGCCGATCTCGAACGTGTCTCTGGCGTCCACAAAGTGCTTTGCCCTCCCTTCACGTCCCTGCAGACCGTGGCCCAGCTAATCGAGGGTAGCTCGGTGCAGCTGGGCGCACAGGACATGTACTGGGAGGATCAGGGAGCGTTCACTGGCGAGGTCTCGCCTCTCATGCTCAAGGAGCTTTGCCAGTACGTCATCATCGGCCACTCAGAGCGGCGGCAGTACTTTGGTGAGACTGACGAAACCGTCAATCGCAAAGCCCTTGCGGCCCTGAAGCACGGTATCATCCCCATCATTTGCGTGGGCGAGAATCTCAGCCAGAATGAATCTGGTGAGACCGAGTCTGTCGTAACCTCTCAGGTGCGGGCCGCGCTCGCGGGCCTCACCGCCAGCCAGGTTGCGGGCCTGGTCATCGCATACGAGCCCATCTGGGCGATTGGCACTGGTAAGGCAGCCACGTCAGCCGGTGCCCAGACAGTCATTGGGCAGTACATCCGGGGGACCATCTCTGCCCTCTACGATGCTCCTACCGCCAGCGCGGTGCGCATCCAGTATGGAGGAAGTGTTAGTCCCGACAATGTTGTCGAGTTCATGAGCCAGCCTGACATCGACGGTGCATTGGTGGGAGGCGCAAGCCTCACAGCCGCCAAGTTCGTGCCCATTGTCAGCGGGTCGGCCGAGGCTAAGAAGAAACGCATCAAGTAGGATATCTGTGGCTGAGGTAGCGTCACGGTTCGTTGAAGCCTCATCCTTTGGCAGAACGGGCTGGTTGGGGGATGTTTGACTGGAGCGTCCTGGCATGGCTATCGGTCTTGTTGCTTGCTATGCTGGCAGTCAAGCATTGGCTAAACCAGCACCTCCAGGGCATCAGTCTGCTCTATTCGGGAGACGAGCAGACTGCTGTCCTGATCTATTACCTGATCCTGCTACCCGGCATCTTCCTGCATGAACTTAGTCACTTGCTGGCTGCCACCTTGGTTGGCGTTGAAACCAGAGGCTTCTCCTTGCAGCCCGGCGTACGGCGCGGCCGGACCATTCGCATGGCGTCGGTCACCGTTCAAGCCTCGGATCCCATTCGTGAGAGCTGGATTGGCCTCGCACCCTTAATTACCGGCAGCGCTATGATCCTGGTGCTAGCCAACTGGCGCCTGGGACTGGACCTCGCGGGGGCCAGCTCGCTGGCCGCAGTGGGTCAGATCTTTGCCTCTTCCCTCCGTGCCCCCGATGTGTGGTTGTGGGCATACCTGGTCTTTGCTATCAGTAATGCGATGCTGCCCAGCGAGTCCGACCGTCGGCCATGGCTTCCCGTCCTTGCTTACCTGTTGATAACCGGCGCCGCCATGTACGTTGCTGGCGCGCTCGCATACATTCCCAGATCGGTGACCAACGGACTCCTGGAAGCCGCCAGGTATCTGGTGCTGGCCTTTAGCATCACTTTGTTGATTGACCTCGTGTTTGGAGGGGTTATCCTGGGTCTGGAAAAGGCCGGAGAGCGAGTCCTTCGCCGCAGGGTGGAGTACTGATTGGACCGGGAGACTTGCTCCCCACAGCCATCTCTGCCCGGCCAGCAAAAGGGCGGGGACCCGCGAATGTAGGTCCAGAGCGCAAAGTATGGCGCCTAGTCGGCCCGGCGACGTCCGCTCAGCGAGTCTACAGCCGCCAGCACGGCCAGAGTGACAGCACCCAGCACAAGCAGTGCGCCCAGTTTGAAGGGACGCGACGAAACCAGCAGGGCGAGCACGCCAAAGGAACCACTGAGCCCGCAGTAGGCCGCCACCACCTGTCTCTGCGACAAACCCAGATCTAACAAGCGGTAGTGAAGGTGCCGCCGGTCGCCCGACCCCACGGGGTCTTTGTGTCGCCAGCGCACCCAGATGAGCCAGGCTACGTCCAGTATTGGGACGGCCATCACCAATAAGACGGTCGCCATCCGGGCACCCGCGATGATGGACAGCGTGGCCAGGGCATATCCCAGGAAGAACGAGCCCGAACTCCCCATGAACAACCGGGCGGGATGAGCGTTAGAGGGTATAAACCCGAGAGTGCTGCCCAGCAAGGCCAGGGGAAGCAAAGAGACGCTGTACTGCCCCTCACGATACATGTGAACAAAGAGCACGGCCGCAACGATGGCTGTCACGCCCGAGGCCAGCCCATCAAGCCCGTCCAGAAAGTTGACCGTGTTAATCATTCCTGCAACCCAGGCGATGGTGACGAGGGCGGTCAGATACCAGGGAAAAATCACCAGTCGATCGGTCAGGGGATTCATCACCCGCTCAATAAAGACCAGAGTGCTAATGGCAATCCCGGAGGCCACCAACTGAACAATGAACTGTGAGGATGCTGCCAGTTCGTGGCGGTCGTCGTAGAGGCCAACAACGAATACAAAGGCGCTTCCCGTCAGCACGCCAGCCAACCGAAGGTACTCTTTGGGGTCCGGTCCTTCCGGGGTTGGCAGCGCTCGGCCCCAGAGGAATGAGAGGATCGAGCCCAGGACGAATGACAGGAACAGCGCAATCCCACCGGTTCGGGGGACCAGCCCGAGGTGCCTTCGCCTCGCCCCCGGGCGGTCGACGAGGTTCCATTTACGCCCAATGGATGCAGCCAGGGGAGTCAGCAGCAGAGAGGTTACCAGCGTCGCCGCAAAGACCAGGACAAAGTACATTTAGCGCACTCCGTAGCAGCCCTGGATCAGGCCGTACCGAACTGCCGGTCTCCCGCATCCCCAAGGCCAGGGACGATGTAGCCCTCAGGAGGATCCAACGCTGTCACTGGTGCTGGAGTCAAGTGGTCATCGATCGCGCCGAGGTGAATATCCACATCAGGGTGACTTGCCTGCAACGCCTCGACCCCCTCGGGGGCCCCAATGATGCCGACGAACTTGATGCGCTTGGCGCCCCAGCGTTTGAGGATGTCCGCCGTAGCCACGGCAGACCCACCTGTAGCCAGCATCGGATCAAGGATCAAACACACTTGCACGGTGGGAATGACGGGTAGTTTGTTATAGTACTCTACCGGTTGAAGGGTCTTGTCGTCACGAAAGAGTCCGATGTGCCAAACTTCTGCGGCAGGCATCATCTCCCAGATGCCATCGACCATCCCCAGGCCAGCTCTCAGAATGGGCACCAGGCCGATCTTGTCGACAAGTTCGTGACCAGTCGTCATGGTCAGAGGCGTTTGCACCGGCCGCTCCCTGAGCCCAAGGTCTCGCGTCGCCTCGTAGGCCAACAGAAGGGCAATCTCCCGCACCAGTTCCCGAAACTCCTTGTGGTCCGTCTCCGCTTCCCGCAGGATGGACAGTTTGTGCCGAATCAGGGGGTGATTGGACACAAAGACGTTGGCCATGCTCCCGGCTCCCTACCTCGCGGCCCTACTGAAAAGCCAGGGAATCCTCGATCGGATTCCCTGGCTGTCGGCTACGCTGCTGCCTTGGCCAAGAGGATGTCCCATTCCCGGTCAATGTGGGACTGGATCTCCTCAATCACGTGCCTGAACTGCGGCTGATACAGATGAGCGAAGCGGCCCTGGGTTTTGAGCCACTCTTCCACGGGCCTCTTGTCGCGCGGCTGGTAGTTGACCTTGTACTTGCCGTTCTCCACCTCATAGAGAGGCCAGTAGCAGGTATCCACAGCCATCTTTGTAACCTCAATGGCGGTCTCGGTGCCATGGCGCCAGCCTCGGTTGCAGTCCGCAAAAACGTTGAGGAATGCGGGACCATCGGCCGCTGCCGCCTTGCGCGCCTTTTCCATCAGGTCCCGCCAGTTGCTGGGAGCTGCCTGTGCCACATACGGTATCTGGTGAGCTGCGATGATCTCCGTCAGAGGCTTGCGCCACTGCACCTTACCAGGGATCACGTCACCAGCCGGGGATGTGGTGGTACTGGCGCCTGTGGGAGTAGCCGAGCTCCGCTGGATGCCCGTGTTCATGTATGCCTCGTTATTGAGACACACGTAGATGAACTTGTGACCACGCTCTAGCGCGCCCGAGAGCCACTGCAGCCCGATGTCATAGGTTGCGCCGTCACCACCGATAGCGATGAACCGCAAGTTCTTTTCGGGCATCTTGCCCTGGCGCACCAGTGAGCGGTACATGGATTCGGCGCCGGAGATGGTGGATGCCACATTCTCAAAGGCATTGTGAATCCACGGCACGTTCCACGATGTGTACGGATACTGAGACGTCGCGATTTCCGTGCACCCGGTCGCCGCGCCGACCACGACAGGTTCGTCAATGGCGTTGAGAATCTGCCGGATGATGATGGGCTCAGCGCAGCCAGCACAGTACCGGTGACCCGACTCCAGGCGCTCCGGCTTGGCAGACTGCTGCTTCAGATTAATGGCCATTAGCCTTACTCCCTCAAACCAAGGTAGCTGACCAGGGAACTGACCTTGCCACTCTTGACAATGCCCTGGAGGTCGCTGACGACCTGTTCAATGTAAGAAGGCAGGACATCCCGCCCTCCCAAGCCGTAGACATAGTTCCCAACCAGCGGGTTCTTGCCTGCTGCATAGAGAGCCGCGACCGTCTCGAGGTACACCGGTCCCGCGCCCTCCATAGCGCCAAAGCTGATGGACCGGTCCATCACTGCCACCGCCTTGACATTGCCAAGAGCCGCGACAAGTTCCTGGGCCGGAAACGGCCGGAACACACGGAGCTTGATTACTCCGACCTTGACTCCTTGCCGCCGCAAATCCTTCACTACCGAACGAACCGTCCCCGCCGTCGAAGCCAGCACGATGATCGCCACTTCAGCATCATCCATGGCGTAGGTATCAAAAGCGCCGTATGGACGGCCAAATGCCTGGCCAAACTCGCGACCCACGTCGAGGATCACTCTCATCGCCTTGCTCATCGCGTCAGTCTGCTGGCGCTTGTGCTCAAAGTAATAGTCATACATGTCCCAGGCGCCGAACGTAGTCGGGTGGTCCACATCGAGCAAGGAGTGCTCTGGCTTGTACGTCCCGATGAACTGGCGTACTGCCGCGTCTTCGGCCACCTCCACCAGGTCAATGGCATGGCCGGTAATAAAGCCATCTTGCATGACCATGACAGGCAACAGGAGATCGGGATGCTCAGAAATACGAATGGCCTGGATGGTATTGTCGTATGCCTCCTGCCCCGTCTCGGAAAAGAGATGGATCCACCCAGCGTCGCGAGCCCCCATGGAATCCGAGTGATCACAGTGGATGTTTAGAGGGGCCGAGAGGGCGCGGCTGACGACCGGCATGACAATGGGCAATCGCATGGACGAGGCGATATAGAGCTCTTCCCACATCAGGGCAAGGCCATTGGCCGCCGTAGCGGTCATCACCCTGCCCCCCGCCGCCGCGGCGCCGATGCAGCAGCTCATTGCCGCATGCTCACTTTCCGCAGTGACGAATTCAGTGTCCACCAACCCATCGGCAACAAACTGCGAGAACTTTTGGACGATCGCCGTTTGAGGCGTGATGGGATATGCGGCAACCACGTCAGGATTGATCTGCCTCATGGCTTCCGATACAGCCAACGCACCCTCAAGGGCCATCTTCTTGGATGCTGCTACCATTTTATGCTCTGTCCTCCTGGAATCGAACGATAGGCGGAGTGGAAGTGTATCCGCAGCCTGCCTAGTCCGTGTTGCTTATCATCTGGATTACTTTGCCCGGCTTACCCGTATGCTCGTGCACGTCCACCTTTACCGGACAGACATTGGCGCACACGCCACAGCCCTTACAGTGATCATAGTCAAACTCGACCCACTTTCCATCTTTGACGATGATGGAGGAGTCAGGGCAATAGACCCAGCAGAACATACAATGGGTACACTTGCTCATGTCGTGCACGGGCTTGAGCGTTCGCCACGTACCCGTGTTGTACTCCCGGGTGTTTCCCGGCTCTAGGACCTTACCACCGATGTTCAGTTCCTTCCAGGTACCCAATTCCTTTGGCATGCTTTCCTATCCCTCTATGACCTCGTCATAGGCGCGTTGCAGCGCCTTCACGTTGCTTTCGACGATCTCGGCACGAAGTTTGTTGCCCAGCTTCTCCCTGACCAGATGAAGGGTAGCTTCCAGGTCCACCAGCCCAGCGGCCCGGATGACCGCGCCAATCATCAGGGTGGACGGGATATCACGACGAATGGTCTCCAAAGCGATCTTGGTTGCGTCGACGGTCAGGACCCTGATGGTGCTGTCCTGCAATCCAAGAATCTTGCGGACCCCGACCGGAGACTCCGGCGTATTGACGATCAAGATCCCCTTGGGTCCCATGCCTTCGGTAACATCCACAACACCCAGCAAGTTGGGATTCACCACGACCACCACTTCAGGGTTCAGTATCTGGTAGTGCACTTCGATCGGCTCATCGCTGATGCGGGTGTAGGCCCTGATGGGCGCACCCATGCGTTCTGCTCCGTATTCAGGAAAAGCCTGAAAGTACTTGTTGGCCTCCAGCGCCGCCTCGGCCAGGAGTTCACTGGCCGTGACTACTCCCTGCCCGGCCCGACCATGCCAACGGATTTCGACTAGCTTCGCCAATTCAGCCCTCCTCCATGCATTGACAGCTCAAAGTCAACTACTTGATGCTATTCATCATCCAATCGGAAGGTTACCCGCGCTCGACTGCGGGAAGCTCTCTCCAGCTTCTGCTGGCACTGGACACACGTCGTAGTGTGAGGAACCACCTCAAGGCGATCCGGGTCAATGGCAATGCCACAGATCTCGCAGATACCGTACGTGCCGCGGCTCGCCATTTCAATGGCTCGTTGGATCCCTTGCAGCTTGACCTCCAGGGTCCGGATGATGGCCAGGGTCTTTTCCCGCTCGTAGACATCGGCAGCCGCGTCAACAGAATCCTCGCCACCGTCTACCCTGCGCTCGACTTCAGTCTCCAGTTCCTTGCGCAAGCGCTTGAGCTCCAACTCAGTCTCCTCGCGCTCTGCCTCGAGCTTGCCTTTCTCCGACTCCATCATCTCCCCCACCCGACGCTCAGAACTTGAGCAGTGAGAATACCTTGTATCCCTGAAGCTTTTCGACACCCTTCAGGAAGGTAAGATCGATCAGGAAAACCATACCGACGACTGAGCCGCCTAGCTTCTCGATCAGTTCTGCGGCAGCCTTGGCTGATCCGCCTGTGGCCAGGAGGTCGTCAACCAAGAGGACTTTCTGGCCAGGCTGAATGGCGTCCTGGTGAATCTCCAACGTGTTGGTTCCATACTCAAGGGTATAGCTAGCGCTCAGCTTCTGAGAGGGGAGCTTGCCCGGCTTCCGGATTGGTATCAGTCCCGCTCTGAGTTCATAGGCCAGAGGAGCAGCGAAGATGAATCCACGGGATTCTATGCCTGCGACCAGGTCAATCTCCTCTTCCACATTCTGGTCAATCAGATCGACCAGCCCATCAACTGCTTCGAGAAAGGCATCCGAATCCTTCAGCAGCGTGGTGATGTCTTTGAAGAGCACGCCCTTTACTGGGAAATCCGGCACGTCACGAATCAGCTTTGCCAGGTCCATTTGTCCTCCCTGCTCTGCTCACACAATGCGGCCATAGGGCCGCGCGGGATTGTATATGAAAAGCGGGAATTAGGCAAGTGAACGTTCCGACTCACAATTACTGTTAC
>DDYO01000163.1 GCA_002348045.1 Anaerolineales bacterium UBA2232 | reverse complement strand
GACGACGATTGGCCGCTACGTAAGGGAATCAGTCGCCAGCCGAGCAGCACGATGAACACCAAACCCGCGACAGCCACACCGACGCCGACGGGCGCGAAATCAAACATGCGAAAGGGCGCCTGGCCAGTCTGCTCTCGAAACGACGAAACAATGATGTTGGGTGGAGTGCCGATGAGGGTCGTCATGCCCCCCAGCAGCGAGGCGAAAGCGAGGGGCATCAGCAAGACAGAGACAGGAATTCCCTTCTTGCGGGCAACCTGAACGGCAACCGGCAGCAGCAGCGCCAGAGCTCCGATGTTATTCATGAACGCTGACAGTAAGGCCGCGATGCCAGTCAGGGCGCTCAACTGGACCAGGGTCCCACCCCGGAGTTGCAGCAACCGCTCGCCGATGAGGTCAACCACACCGGAATTCTGCAGGGCGCGGCTCAGCACCAGCGCCGCTGCCACCGTCACCACGGCAGCGTTTCCAAATCCGGCAAACGCCCTCTCCACGGGTACCAGGCCCGTCAGCGAAACGATCAGCAGCGCTACGAGGGCGACCAGGTCATAGCGCCAACGTCCATCGACAAAGAGAACCAGGGTCAAGAGTAGCGTGCCCAGAATGGTCCATTGTTGAATGGTCATGGTTCAGATCCTGTTGTCTGAATGTCCGGTCTTGTGATGAACAACCATTTGGTATGGCCCGCACTGAGGTCGGGCCCAGAGGGCCGCTGATAGCTGTCCGAACCCGACGGATCACCTCTCGTCCGCGCGAATGCACGGCTGCTCTATGTCTCATGCTAGGCCCTCTTGCGTGGACTGTCAAAAAGCCGTATTGGCTGCTTGCCCAGCCTGCACCATGCAGTTCCCGCAGAGAACCATTGCTCCAGCCACGCTTCCGGGGCACCTTCACCCGGCGCCCTTTCGATCGTGCAACCATCACTCTTATCCTGCGTATATGTGTTATGGTAGTGTGGCCACTGGCGTCAGCTGGCCGCTCAGCCGGAGGCGCCGTTCTCAGAACGCCTCACACCCCCGCCCGGGAGGTAAGATGACCGATCAGAATGTACGCACGGAAGAAATCAAAGTGACTGGCGACGTGCTTGTGGCCAAGCTCAAGGAGCTCGTGCACGAGGGCAACATCCGTCGCATCATCATCAAGAACGAAGCCGGCAAGACCCTGATTGAAGTACCCCTCACCCTTGGGGTGATTGGCGCGGTCCTGGCGCCAGTATGGGCAGCCATCGGCGCCATCGCAGCTCTGGCTGCCAACCTCACCCTTGTTGTGGAGAAGACAGAATAGTCGGTTCAGGGCACCACCATCGTGGCCTTATCCTGTAGTGGCGGGCCAATAGTAGACTTGGCGAGTGCACACCATGAATAAAGGAGCGAACATGAGCAGTGTGGTACGCGAACAGCGCAGCGTGAACGGATTCGATCGGGTGGCCCTCATGGGCGTCGGCGACGTCATCGTAACCCAGGGGGACCAGGAAGCAGTGGAGGTAGAGGCCCGATCCGACATCTTGCCTCACATCAAGACCGAGGTGCAGGACAGCACCCTCATGATCCACTTTACCCGCGAGTGGACCGAGTGGCTGGGTCGGATGTTTGATGGTATTGGGCCTATCAAGCTTTATGTAACAATGAAGAAGGTTGCCGGCCTGCGCCTGTCCGGCGCCGGCAGGGTTCGGTCCGCCCGGCTCCAAGCAGACCAGCTGGATCTCTCCCTCACGGGCGCGGGGCAGCTGGCTGTTGACGATGTCACGGCCAACCACCTTAACGCGGAGCTGAGCAGTGTGGGCAGCATCGAGGTCGGCGGCAAGGCCGAAACCCTGCGGGTTCGTCTGAGTGGCGCTGGCTCCTTCCAGGGCGGAAGCTTGTTGAGCCAGACCGCCACCGTCAACCTGTCAGGCGTTGGCAGCGCCACCATCTGGGCCGCCGATGCCCTTGACGCCCAGGTGTCTGGCGCCGGCACCATCGAATACTTTGGCAGTCCCAGGCTCAACCAGCGGGTGAGCGGCCTGGGCAAGGTCAGGAGCCTGGGAGTCAAGTAGCCTTCTGTGGCGCGGGCTGCATGCCAGGGGACACGCCTGGTGCTCAGTCGGATCATGCAAGAGGTAGGCCTGCGGGCAACGGTGGCACGAGGTCCGTTACCCGCAGGCCTTACGATGGGGGGCTGCTCGCCGAAGCGAGCTCTAGGATGATCAGCTATTCCACGCGGATCTCTATCACGCCTTTCACCTGCAGCGTGCTGGACATGTCAGGCATGACCAGGATAAGGCCACCATTCTCCCTGAAGGAGACAATGGTGATGCTGGGGGTTATTCCCTAGGGTGCGGTGGGGTGCGCCGCACGGTAGGCCGCAGAGTCCGGAAAGAATAGGGAGACGCCGTACTTGTCCTTGCCAAAGTCGGCGATCTTTTCCTGCGATGGCGCCGAAATCACCCAGTCAACAAACTGCATGGCCAGGCTCCCGTTGATCTGCGGGCTCTTGTTGGGATTGACGGTGATGACGCCATACGGGTTGAACAGCACCTTGTCGCCTTCGTAGACGATCTCCAGCTCCAGTCCCTCCAGCTTGCGTGCCAGATAGCTGGCGCGGTCGCTCAGGGTGTAGGCCAGCTGCTCATTGGCCATGGTCAGCACGGCGCCCATGCCCTGTCCCGCGGCAATGTACCATGCCCCCTCGGGCTTGATGCTCGCCGCGGCCCAAACCTCGTTCTCTTTGACGTTCGTGCCGGATCCATCGCCCCGAGACACGAACTTGGCCTGCGCCCCAGCGATCATGCTGAATGCTTCGGCAGCCGCCTTGGCAGCCTTCACCCCGGCCGGATCCGCCGCCGGACCAAGCACCACAAAGTCATTGTACATCAGGTCGTCGCGCCGGGTGCCGTGACCCGCGGCCATGAATGCATCTTCAAGAGACCGGGCGTGAACCATCAACACGTCCGCATTGCCGTCCTCACCTAGCTTCATTGCCTGTCCCGTCCCGACCGCAATCACGTCCACCTTGGCGTTGAAGGACTTCTGAAAATCGGGCAGGATCGCGTCCAGCAGGCCGGAATCCCGGGTGCTGGTCGTAGTGCCCAGGATAAGCTTGGCCGGAGGAAAGGGCGTCGGCGTCGGTGGAACCTGGGCTGGCGGTAACGCAGTAGGTGGGATTGCCGTCAGCGGAACCACAGTTGGCGTGGGCGCCGGCGCACACGCAGCCAGAACAGCAACCACCAAGATGAGGCTCAGAATTCGCGTGGTTCGCTTGCTCACGACTTGGTCTCCTTCACCTGGATTGACAATGGCGACCGCCTGGCTTCGCGCGCCAACGCTCGCCTGGATGCCCTTTTCGCCAATCAGTAGACCATGTCCCCGCGAACAAAGGCTGCTGTGCGGGGGTCCCGAGGGTTCTCAAAGAACGAATGTGCGTCGCTCACTTCGACCATCATTCCATCGAGCAGTAGGCCTACGCGATCAGCCAGGCGTCGGGCCTGGAAGACGTTGTGCGTAACCAGGACCACGGTGGTCCCTTTCTCCCTGTTGATCCCCCTCACCGCCTCTTCAATCAGCCCGACGTTGTATGGGTCCAGGTTCGCGGTGGGCTCGTCAAGAAGCAGCACGTCGGAATTGAGCACGATGGCCCGAGCCAACGCAACACGCTGCAGTTCGCCACCGGACAGCGTGCGTGCCCTCTTCTTCGCCAACCCGCCCAGCCCCACCCGTTCTAGCGCCGCCGAGATGCGGCTGTCCGTGCCTTCCTCGCCCCGTAGCGACAATCCAAATGCCACATTGGCTTCAACGCTGCGATTGAGTAGAACCGGACGCTGAAAGACAGTTGTCACCCTCCTCCTGAGGGTAAGGGGCACCGCTCTCAAGCCCGACACCTCAACGTCATCAAACCGGATAACGCCTCGAGTGGGCGCTTCCAGGAAGTTGAGCAACCGCAGCAATGTGCTCTTGCCCGCGCCGCTGGGTCCCACTAGGCCAAAGATCTCACCCCGATGGATATCCAGGGACTGGACGCTCAGGACGCACCGACCCTCGTACTCCTTGGCGACGTCACACAGCTGGTAGATCGGATCCGTCATGCCTCCAGGTCCTTTCCCTGCAGGCGGATCATCGCTACATTGGCCGCGAATGACAGCAGCAACAGGATGGCGCCCAGCGCGAGAGCTAGGCTGAACCTGCCCTTATTGGTCTCCAGCACGATTGCGGTGGTCAGCACCCGGGTGCTGTTTTCGATGTTCCCACCTACCATCATGACGGCCCCCACTTCCGAGATGATGCTGCCAAACCCGGCGATGATCGATACGATCACTCCCATTCTTGCCTCCGACAGCACCGTTAGCGCGGTTTGCCACGGGGTAGCGCCCAAAGCCTGCACCTGCAGCCTCAGCTGGGGATCGACGCCCATCACTGCCGCCATCGTAAAGCCAGCCACCAGTGGGAACGAGATAATAGTCTGGGCCAGTATCATCGCTCCAGGCGTGAAGAGCGCTGGGATCAGCGGGGAGTTCAGACTCCCCAGTGGGCCGCTTCGCGACAGCAGCATGTAGACAAATAGGCCCACGACCACCGGGGGAAAACCCATTCCGGTGTACAGGAGAGCGACCACCAGACGGCGTCCGATGAACCGGTTGAGTCCAAGAAGTGCACCGAGAGGGATGCCGATCAGGGCGCTAAAGAACAAGGCTATTCCCGTCACACGCAGAGAAAGGGCAACAATCGTCATGACCGCGGGATCGAGGTCAACGATGAGGTGAATCGCTTGCGCCAAACCAGTCAGCATGTCTCTGATGTTCGTCCTCCTCCAAAAATACGCACCGTCCTGGGAGAAGTGCGCCGCTAGGCAAGCTGTCAGACATGGAAAGGCGGCGTCTTCAGAAGAAAACGCCGCCAAGCGTGTCGCTCGCCAGCGCATCTCCTTTCCAAGACTGGGAGGCGTAGCCGTTTCCCGCTACACCCTTCCGGCTTTGCACCGTGGGCCGCTGTCGGCCTATAGGTATCAAAGCTCGGAGATGCTCTCCGTAGGTTGTTAAGCAACGGCCAAGATCACACGGCCAGTCCCCACCGCGAGTACAGCACGGCAGGCATAGTCCATGCTGGGCGCCCTGTCATTCCCTCAAGCGCGCCGGTAGATACGCGTGCCCGGGTTCTCTCCCTGTAACGCCCGGGTCAGATTGCCCGGTTCCAGCCCATTGACCAGGAAAACCTCGCGGACGGAGCGAGAACGAGCGAGGGCTACCAACATGGTACGTTCCACCGCCAGATCGCCAAGGTCCATGGCCAGCAACTCACCCACCTCGATTTCCGGGATGAAGGTAGCCTTCGGATCTTTCTTGGGATCCGCCATGAACAGACCTCTCTCGTCCTTCACCAGGATACAGCGTCGGGCGCCCAGCACTTCAGCCGTGAGGAAGGCCCCCGCATCGGTGCGATGAGGAGGAATCCGCCCCCGCTCGTCCGGCTGCTCCCACAGCCCATAGGGCGGCATCGCGTGCATCACTGGAATCGTGCCCAGGGCCAGGTACGCTGGCAATGCGGTGACTTCGTTGTGGCCAATCTTCACCCCGCCATGGGGCGCCAGCAAGACCGAAAGCATCAAGGCATTCTGCTCGCTGATGCTTTCCCCAAGCTTGGCCAGGACGCCCGTCGGCATACCCAGGTCCAGGGCGATGGCGTAGGCGTGCCGGCTGCGTGTGCCGCCGCCGGTAACAATCAGAAGCTCGTGCTGTGCTCGCGCTGCGGCAATCTCCTGCACCAGCGGGAGGACGACCTGGGCGCCACGGTCAATAATGCTCTGTCCGCCAAGCTTGACCACGTTCAGGTTTGGGAGCGGCCGAAAGACCTCGGTAATCTCGGTCCTTTCCAGCAAGGCCTTGTCCATCAAGGACTCGGCCATCAACGGCGTTTGGATGTGCAGCCGACCATCTTTGTCCTTAACCAGCGACATGTGTCCCCCTGGTACCTCTCTGACCCCGGTGCCCGAATTCGTGCTGTTCGTTGGCGCCCTGAGTGCCCTTCAGGATGTCCACTCCGTGGGGTAGGACCGGCAAAATGGTCTGCAGTCCCTCCCTGATCGCCTTGGGGTTGCCGGGAAGGTTGATAATCAGTGTCTGGCCGCGAATACCACACACTGCCCGCGACAGCATCGCGTGTGGCGTGACTTTCAGTCCATCGGAACGCATGGCCTCGGCCAGGCCCGGCGCGTCACGCTCGATCACGTCGCGGGTTGCTTCGGGAGTGACGTCCCGCGTCGAGAAGCCTGTCCCACCCGTGGTCACAATGAGGTCGATCCTGTCCCGATCACACCAGGAACTAAGGGTCTCGGCGATCTTGTGGCGATCATCGGGGACGCAGCCGGTTCGCCTAACATCGGCACCCAGGCTCTCGGTAAGCATCTGCACGATCAAGGGGCCCCCTGCGTCCTGAGACTCTCCTCGAGAACACCGATCGCTGATAGTCAACACCCCAGCGCTGATAGGCATTGTCTTTCCCTCCAAGGTGCCAGATTACCCATGAGACCGCAGCGTCGCTGTCGGCAGCCTGCAGCCTTCATCGGCGTCCAGGAGGATCACCTGAACGCGAGCGCCTGCCTCCGCCTTCCTCCACTCCGCCGGAATGATTGCCAGGCCGTTGGCCTCCACCATGGACCTCAAGATCCCCGAGCCCTGCTCGCCCGTCAAATAGGCCTGCACCTCATCCCCATGACGACGCACCCTCACCCGCAAATAGTGGCGGCGGTTGTCCTTGTCCCCAATCCCGTCCATGAGAACGGCCTCTGTCGTGAGGCGGTGGACATTGCTTGCCCCCAGCATCGTCAGGATCGCTGGGCGGACCAGGAGCTCAAAGGAAACCATCGCCGAAACGGGATTTCCTGGCAGCCCGACTACCGGAACACCGGCTATCCGGCCGAAGGCCAGGGGCTTGCCAGGCTTCATCTTGACCCGCCNNCAAAATCACCCACCGACACCCCGCCCGAGGTGAGGAACAGGTCCACGCCCTGAGCCAGTCCAGCGCGGATCTTGCTGGTCAGGTCTTCCATCTGGTCCCGAGCGATCCCCAGCATCAACGGCACTGCGCCCAAGCGCAGCACCTGCGCCGCATTGGAGTAGCTGTTCGCGTCGCGGATCTTCCCCGGGCCCAACGTGGCGTCAACTGGGACAAGTTCATCGCCGGTAGCGAGGATCGCAACCCGAGGCCGGCGAATGACACTCACCTCAGACCTTCCCAGCGAAGCCAGCATTCCAATCTCCTGCGGGCGTAGCTTGATGCCCTTTCTCAACACCACATCACCACGACGCACGTCCTCTCCAGCCAAGCGGACGTTCTCGCCGGTGGGCACCTCCACCTGAATGTGAACCTGGTCATCTTGATGCTCGGTGTCCTCGAACCGTACCACCGCATCGGCGCCGTCAGGCATCGGGGCGCCGGTCATGATGCGGATCGCCGTGCCCGCGACTACGGTCTCCGTCGCTACATATCCAGCGGCGAGGTCCGCCACGATCTGGAGCACCCTCGGCGCTTGGGCCGTTGCCCCCTGGGTATCAACCGCCCGAACGGCATATCCATCCATGGCCGTGTTGGCGTGGGGTGGGATATCGGCGTCGGCAACGATGTCCTCCGCAAGGCGCCGGTCCAGGGCCTCCAGGATCGGCGCCACCTCGGCAGGCAACGGCGAAAAGTGGCTAAGCAGCCGCGCCGTGGCCTCTTCAACGGTCAACATCGGGTAGAGATCAGCCATCGATGACTCCTTTGCTCAACAGGTTGGGACCCGCCTCGCTCTTCCACACCGCTCCTTCGTCCCAAACTTCCTTCTTCCATATCGGCACGATCTCCTTGAGGCGGTCGATGGCAAAGCGCACAGCATCAAAGACCTCGGGTCTGTGCGCAGCAGACAGGGCGATGACCACGCTCGTTTCCCCAATCTCCAACCTTCCCACGCGGTGAACGATGGCGGTCTCACGAACCGAAGGCCATCGAGCTTTGATTTCTTCAGCAATCTGCCGTAACATCTCCTCGGCCATCTCCGGGTAGGCCTCGTACTCCAGATACAGTACCTTCCGACCCTCACTGTTGTTGCGAACCACCCCAACAAAGGCGATGATCGCCCCGTTCTCAGGGTGCATCAGCCGGGCGGCAACCTCGTCCAGGGAGATGGATGAGGTGCAGATCTCAAAAAGCTTGGCCATGGCTCTTACCCCCCACCCACTGGCGGCACGCAGACCACCTCGTCCCCGTCGTGGAGCTCGGTTCCCATGTCCGCATACTTTCTGTTGACCGCCAGATGCAGGAAGCGAACATAGTCGTGAAAAACAGGGTACTGGTGAGCCAGTTCACTCAGAAGAGCGCCGACAGTCGATCCCTCTGCCAGTTCAAGATTCACTTCATCGGTGCCCATGGCCTCACGCGGGCCTGCAAAGAAGCGCACCTTGATCCTCATGTCTCGTCCTCTAGCACGATTTCTCCGCTCTTACCGCCCCTCTTGCTCACCATACGGATGTTGCCGATGCGCATGGTCTTTTCTACCGCCTTCACCATGTCGTAGATGGTCAGAGCCGTCACGCTGACTGCAGTAAGCGCTTCCATCTCCGCACCGGTCTTGCCAGTTGTTCGCACCGCGGCCGTGATGGAGATCAGCGACCTGGCCTCGTCAGCCATCAGGCTGACCTCCACGTCGTTGAGCAACAACGGGTGGCAGAGCGGAATCAGCTCTGACGCTCGTTTGGCCGCCATGATCCCGGCAACCTGCGCCACGGTCAACACATCGCCCTTGGGCACGCCTTTGTCTACGATGAGGCGAAGCGTGTCGGGGCGCATGCTGATCTCGCCCCGGGCAACGGCCACCCGTTCTGTGTCCGGCTTGGCGCCTACGTCAACCATTCGTACATGCCCCGCCTCGTCCACGTGGGTCAGGCTCATGTTCATCATCCTCTCCAGTACCGAGCGCAGCTCATCCGCCAATCTGCGACATGGCGCGTTTGTGCGGCGCCTCGCACTCACTCAAGTGATGCCGAAGCGGCTTGCTTTCGATCGCTTGCAGCAAGAGCTCCTTGACCTGCTCAACGCCGGCTCCACTCCGCAGCGGCGTTCGCAAGTCCAGCTCATGATCCGAGAGCAGGCAGGGACGTAATTGGCCATCGGCCGTGAGCCGCAGGCGGTTGCAGCCATGGCAAAAATGCTCGCTGACGGGCGTGATGAATCCGATGGTCCCCGGCGCCCCCTTCAGACGGTAGTACCGGGCTGGCCCTGCGCCCGTGCTCATTTTGGCGGTGAGCAACGGTCCCAAGGCATCCTCAATGCGCTGCCGTATTTCATGCCCAGTTACCACGATGGTCTCCAAAGCATCACCCGGCTCACCGACGGGCATCCATTCTATGAATCGCACGTTCCAGCCCGGGTCAACGGACTTGAGGGCCATGTCCACCACTTCGTCCTCGTTAGTCCCCCGCATGACCACCATGTTGATCTTGACCGGTTCCAAGCCGGCTGCGATGGCTGCGTCTATCCCCTGCAGCGTGTCTTCGATCTTACCCCGGCGGGTGATGCGCCGAAATCGCTCAGGCTGTAACGTGTCCAGACTAACATTCACGCGGTCCAGTCCTGCCTCGGCCAGTTCTTGAGCATATCGCGACAGCAGGATACCATTGGTGGTCATGGACAGATCGTCGATTCCCGGCACCTTGGCCAGGCTCCTGACCAAACTCACAAGGCCCGCGCGCACCAATGGCTCACCGCCCGTCAGGCGCAGTTTGTGGATCCCCAGCTCTGCGGCGGCCCGCGCCACGATTTCGATCTCCTCATACCGGAGGACGTCTTCATGGGAACACTGCGCAACACCATCTTCCGGCATGCAGTAAACACAGCGCAGATTGCATCGATCGGTAACCGAAATGCGCAGATAATTGATCGTGCGGCTGTGCAAGTCCAGATGACTCAACGTCATTCGCCTTTCTCCCCCGCAGGAAGCCCTGCCCTGTCACCCGGGTGGGGGATCATCCAAAAAGAAAACCGGTGCGACAACAAAGCGGCACGCACCGGTACATGGGTGAAACACAATCTCCTTTCCAAGCCCGGGAGGTGCAGCCGTTTCCAGCTACGCCCTATCGCCCAACGTCCATGAGCGCACCATGCCGACAGGCCCGTTGGGTCGGAGACGTCTCTTCAATTAGTCGCTATTATACTGCCAAAGTCGGAAAACAGCAAAGCCGAAACGGTCCCGTTTCGGCTTTGCTGTCACATCGGGTTTAGGTGGTGGGCTGACTGGAAGCTGCCGTGGGGGTGGGCTTCAGGTATTCGGCAGGACCGTTCTCCAGCAGTACCGTCAGGTTATAGTCCGCCACAATGACATAGTAGGGTGAGGTAGACGAGCGCACCACGTAACCAGCCTCAGCCGGCAGCAATGCCCCCGCCTCCCAGGTGACGGTCTGCTCAAGTCCCTTGAGAGTCACTGTCAGCGCTGGCTGGTCCAGTCCATATTCGGGGAGCAGTTGTCTGCCAAGCGGCTTGGTCATGAGCACCGACGATGACCGCATCAACGCCAAGTCAATCGTATCCGTCGCTTGGTCACCCACCAGCCCTTGCGCCGACCAGAGTCCCAAGTCGTCCTTGGTTAGGACGACAGTGCCCTTGGCATTGCTGATCTGTACCTCAGTCAGCTGGTCTCGGGCGAATTCAACGAACGAAGTGT
Source organism: Anaerolineales bacterium UBA2232 (assembly GCA_002348045.1). The sequence goes on along the minus strand of DDYO01000163.1, from coordinate 6,502 downwards.
TGATCCAGGCTGAGGGGGCCGCACTGAACTCCCAACTGCTGAGACCGGAGGCCAAATACGTCTCTTCTCGGCCATCAACGCGCACGTGAGAGACGTTGTAGGTTGGCGACGATCCCAGGTAGACCGTATGCCTGCTGCCGGAGGCCGTCTGCAGGGTGATACGGCGCACAAAGTCAGTCTCTGAGACCTGCAGGCGCCGGTGGCTGCTGGCTGTCCTTGCCACAAGGCGACCGGTATCCATCGCCAGGAGTTTGTCCACAACCGGCGTGACTTTGTCCCCTACCACTGGATAGTTGTCCGCCGAAGGCAACACCCACTCACCCGTCACCTGCCGGAGCTCCAACGTTCGCCCGTCCGTTTCGGTCATGGTCATCCCGACAATGTCGCTCGCCTTCAAACCCGACAGGAGGGGTTCGCTGGCGGATAGGGCTGATTTGGGCCAGAATACTACCACCGTAAGTACTACCTGGATCGCCAGCACTGCGATAAGGATCCGCTGATGGCGGTTCATGCTTGTACTCCCTTCTGGCCCTCAGGCGGCACTAATTGCATAGGCGCTTCGCCCTTGCGGCGCCCGTTCCAGACTAACGCGATGGCGCCCAACGACAGCAGCGCCATGGCATAGTTCGCGCCCTCCCACAGCGTTCTCGAACGCTCCGTCAGCGGCTCCAGGACCCGAGCGGATGTTCCGCGAGCCCGGATGTCCAACAGGTCCAAGTCCTCGGTGCACCAGGCAACGGCATTCTGCAGGAACTTGAGCGTGTTAAGATAGCGGTCTCCCGCCAGAGTCGCCGAGATGCGGAAGACAATGTCATCGACAAACTCAGCGCTGCCCACGACAACCAGTCGAGCAGATTCGGAGGACGACTGAATCAGGCCGCCACTGGCTGCAGCCGTCACGTCCGACCCCGGGTCCGTCCCTGTTGACTCGGCCAGCGGCGAAGGCTTATCCTTAAAGTAGCTTTCAAAGACCCCCTGTACCGCCACGGCTAGTGGAAATGACTCACGCGCTTCCGAGACGGGAAAGCCTAAACTCGGGTACAACTCAAAGTTGGGCTGAATGGTCAAGCTCTCCTGCGTCCAGGACGATGTACTGGATCGCAACAGGGTGGTAACCGTTCGTTGTGCGTTCTTGGCTTCATCCACTGTGATAGGAGAAGCCCAGTTGACGGTCACCGCCGGCAGGTTGGAGACGACGGGATGATTGGCCGCCATGCCGGCCGCTCGCACATCCACAAAGAAAGGATAGTTGAGGGCCTGGTATTCCTGCACCTCGAAGCCTGCAACTCGGCGAGTAACCGGGACAGGGAAGGGCTCGTTCTGGGTGTCCATCACCAGGCGCGGCTCCACTGAGATACCATAGCCAGCCAGCATGCCTCGCAGCCCCTCCTGGATAGGTTCGAGGGCGATGCTGCCCGTATAGACATCGGGTACGATCTTGTAGTTGCCCGCCGCTACGATCACCGCCCCGCCACGCATCAGGAATTGGTCAACAGCCAGACGGTCTCGGTCGGTAAGGCCCTGCGGAGCCATCATGACCAGGACATCAATGTTGTCAGGGACGCGGCCGCTGCTCAAGTCAGTCAGCTGCACATCGTACTCCTCACGCAGGGCCTGGTACGCCTGCTCCCAACTTGATATCGGATTCTGCACTTGCCCGAACATGTCGTAGGTGGGTTGCTCACGGGGCATCCAGTATCCAACAACCTTGAGGAAGCCAGGCGCGGCCCTCTTGAGGACGGATTCCACGCTAGAGCGCACCTCCGACTCACTGATATCGCCCGGTGGGTACATCACCTGAGGCGTCTCGCCGACTTCCAGTACCAGATGGAGGTAGTAGCTCTGGCTAGAGAACAGGGATACCGGGATAGCCTGAATGCGATAGCGATCGTAAAGGCCCTGGCGGTTGATCGGCGCTGAAGCGGCATCAGGGTTGACCACGGTGAATGTGAATTTGCCTTTGGCTGCGGCCTTGAGCTCGTTCAGCACTTTCTCGATGGTCTTGGGCGCCTCGACCAAAGAATCCGGAAGGGATTGGGGCGTGGTGTACAGGGTAGCCGAAGCGGGCTCCGTCAGGCCAGCGAAGATCGCCTCGACGCTTTGGAAACCGTACACCACTTTCTTGATGGACCGTGTAAGGTCGTACTCCAGGTTGCGCAGGCGCACATCGGGCAAGGCATCACGACGCTGCTGGACCTCAATAAGATCCTGGAAGGTCAGAACCTGGCTCTGGTCGCCATAGCGGATCAAGATGTCAAAGTAGGAGTTGATGAGAGAGGATTCGTAGCGGCCCGAGACCTGAAAGGGCGTAGGTCGAATACCGTATACCTGGTTGGCCTCGGCCTCCTTCTCAGGGTCTTCAGCCGGGTTGACGATTTCCACCTGCAGGCGCCCGCCGGACGCGATCTGGTATTCCTGCAACATGTCGCGAATGGAAGGCACGAGAGGAGCCAAAAGGGGGTGGGTCTTTTCGCTAAAGTACCCTCGGATGAGCAGTGGTTCTTGCAGGTTGCTCAGCAGGTCTCGCGTCGTCTGGGACAGAGTGTATTCCCTTTGTTGGGTGAGGTCCAGGCGCAGTGCTCGCAGGGGATAGAACCAGACATTGACAACCGCCAGGTTCGCCACCAGGAGCAGCGAGGTCAGGACTGTGCCTCGACGCTGCCTCAGGGTGGCCTTGCCCTGACTCCATCGCTTGGCCAGTAGTGACAGCACGTTCAGGGTCAAGAAGATTCCTGTCAGAGAGACATAGTACAGCATGTCTCGCAGATCAACCACTCCCCTCTGAATGCTCTCAAAGCGGCTCCCGGGACCAATGCCCCGCAGGATTTCTCCCAGCCAGTTGCCGACAAAGTCAGTGACTCCTGCCGAACCCACGAGATACAACAATCCGCACACGATGGCCGTCAAGATGAGCGCAACGATCTGGTTATCGGTTCGGGAGGAGATGAACAGGCCAATGGCGGCATAGGCCGCCGCCAGCAGGATGGCTGCGAGATAGCCTCCCACAACAGGCCCCCAGTCCAAATTCCCCAGCATCGAGACCGTGATGGGCAGGAAAGCCGTAAGAGCGAGGGAGACCGTGACCAGCACAACAACGGCCAGAAACTTGCCGAATACGAGCTGTACGGGAGAGACTGGCAGGGTGAGCAGGGTCTCCAGGGTGCCCGATCGTTGCTCCTCGCTCCACTGCCGCATTGTCAAGGCCGCAACGAGAAAGATCATCAGCACCGGCATCCATCGGAATAGCGGTCGTACGTCGGCGATGCCCCGGGCAAAAAAGGCTTCTAGCCAGAAGAAAGAGAATAGGGTGATCGCCAAAAAGGTGCCCACAAAGATCAGAGCCATGGGAGAGCCAAAATAGCCTTTGAGTTCTTTACGGGTAATGGCGAGGGTTTGTCTCATGCTTTCACCTCATGCCGCTGTGGCGAGTTCGTTGAATACGGTCTCCAGCGTACGAACGTCAGGCCGCAGCTCCCGCAGCGGCCAGTCGCCGTTACGCGCCGCCTGATAGATGGTTGGACAAAGATCCTGTGCACCCCCGCTGCGTCCAAGAACCCGGTAGGCTGGGAAGCCATCAGGAGCCCCCAGGCGTTCCACGCCCTTGACTGCCGGCAACTTGCGCAGAACATCTTCAAGGCCTAGCACCGCGCTGTCTACCACAAGCACGGCATTCTCTGTGGCGGCAAGGTCAGACAGCCGCGAATCCGCTCGGATTCGCCCATTGATCAGGATGATGGCTCGGTCACAGAGCGCCTCCACCTCCGACAAGATATGGGTGGAGAACAGGATGGTAGTGTGGTCGGCGAGACGGCGAATAAGGTTGCGGACCTCCACGATCTGGGTGGGGTCGAGGCCGATGGTGGGCTCATCCAGGATGAGCAGCTTTGGCTGGTGTAACAGAGCCTGTGCCAACCCAACTCTCTGCCGGAAACCTTTGCTCAATTGCCCGATGGGCCGTGTGAGATGCTCCTGGAGGCTAGTGGCATAGATGGCGCTGGACAGACGCGCCGGCTGCTCCGTGCTGGGAATAGCCCGCAGCTCGGCGATCAACCTCAAATAGTCCTGCACGGAAAGCTCCGGATAGAGTGGCGCGCTTTCCGGCAGGTAGCCCAGCCGTGCCTGTACCTCACGAGCCTGCGTCAACACGTCCAGACCATCGATCCGCACCGATCCCTCGTCTGGTTGGAGATAGCCGGTCAAGATCTTGATGATCGTGGTCTTGCCCGCCCCATTGGGTCCCAGCAGGCCGACCACCTCCCCCTGTTGGATATCGAAACCCACCTGGGAGAGGGCCTCGATGGGGCCATAGGACTTGCAGAGGTTTTCTACATGAATCATGCGCGAGCCCTCCCATACGCCCATAGAATCCGTGGCAACGCTCTACACAGCCAAATGATGGCTTTGCGCCGAAGCGGGGACAGCGCTGCACGTCCAAGACCAATCTGAAGGATAGACTACCGAGGTTTCGTCCGCGCTGCGTGGAGATTACGGTTCCGTAATCGCACGGATGTCCACACCGGGGCCTCTCACCTGCCCGGACGATGGAGGCTCATCGCCTAGGATCAATAGCAATCAGCCAAACGTCGTCCTCTCAACCCGATTGGTGGCGGTAGGTTCACGACCGCTGTAGCCAGGGTAGCAATGAACCAGGATGAGGTTCGGCTATTGCCTCAAGGGCATGGAGAAGCATTGTCCCGTCTTTCTGCACACGCTCCCTCGCAGCCCCCAGAACCGAAAAACGAAAGGGCGAGTGGGACTCGGCATGCTGGACGTACGCTGGGCTGTGCAAGGGAGCAGCCGCGCACACCCCAAAGGCAATGAGCATACCTGCGCTGTGGGTCATTAGCTCTTTGAGAGGCTCTCCTGCCGCAGCCGAAAAGCAGGTCAGCCCGTTGAGCACGTGCTGACCAAAGCCCATGGTCCGACTGGTGATTCCATCCAGGGTCTCCCGACCGGCTGTCCGTGAAAAGACCGTCCACAGCCCATCGCTCGTATCGCGGGCGACGTCTTGCAGGTCATCCACGAATTGCAGAAAGGCGCCCCAGCCGAACAAGAACTCGGATTGCTCCGGAGTCAGCTCACCTGCCGTCAGATATCCATCAGCCAGCACAGACGCGCCACCCTTTTCCACACTGATGCCCAGAACATCTATGTCACACAGTCCGGATCGTGCGCGGAGCAAGTCCATGCTCTTGATTTGAGCCAGGTGGATGGCCATCAAGCTCTCGTAGACGTGGGGGGCAGTTGCTCGATCCCATTCGCCCTCGATCATGCCAACCAGGTCCCAGACCAGGGCTTCACGCCTATTCGCAGGCTGGACTTGCTGCCCGCTCAACCGCTGATGAAAGCGACTGACAAAGGATGCTTTCTCATCAGGTGACACGCCTGGATCATCCAGGAGATTATCGGTGTAGGGATACAACAGGCTGTAGGCAAAGGCCGAAGGTGTCAGCCGGCACTGCTGGCCCAGCAGAACCTGCAACCCGCACATAGTCCACACATTGCGGCTGGCCTGAAAGATCTCGGCGCTGGTGATGTCAGGATCAAAAACCCGAGCCAGTTGCGCGAACTCGACGGCTACTTCAGGGAAGCCAGCGGACAAGAGCACATCGAGATGTCGCTCGGACCAGTCCAGTGAGGTCCTGGCAAAGCCGGCAAAGTTGCCCAGCAGCTGCTGCCGCGCCAATCTACGACCCTGAGAATGCCTCGGCGAATGCCGCACCACCGCGACGGCAGAGTTGAGGAAGCTCTCCAGATGTCGCTCCCTCTCCTCTTGCTCAGCAGGACTGAACTCCCGACCAAAAGCCGGCATCGCCGTGGGCGCCTGCCACCACAACTCCACCATACGCTGCCTCAGTGCGCAGATTGCCTGTGCGACAGAGCCGCCGGGCTCAATCATCCGATACCACCCTGTCCAGAATAGTAGATAGCTCGCAGAGTTCTAACAGCGCGATCGCTGGATCCACGCCGCACGGCACCCAGCGATCGCCTTTCGAAACCGAGCCGGGCGAGAGGTTCAGGATACCGCCATCAAACGCCCTGGTCGTCACCAAATGCGGCGTCAATGCTGTCCTGCAGCGCTGCCAGGAATCCCGAAAACGTAGTGCACTGATAGCTCAGGTCTTGTTGCGACTCATGGGTATCGTACCAGTCAAAAGTGCCCGGACGGTCCAGGTACTTGGCTTCACCAATTGGAACGCCCATTACGTCGTTGAACGCCTGCACGTACTCCCGGCCCAGCATCTGCCACGTCGGCCCTCCAGCGATATTCCAGATCTTCCCGACTGCCTTCGGGCTGTCAACGCAGGTCACCAAGGCCGCCACCACATCCCTGCGGCTGATGAACTCGATGCGCTGGCTCGCTGCAAATGGCCAGACTGTCGGAGGCTCCAGCAAGGCCGGCACCGAAATGCCCGAAATCCGCAATACCACCGCGTTGGGGCAACTCTCCCGCAGGGCTTTTTCCGCCGCGATTTTACTGTCGGCATAAATATCCAGGGCA
>DDYO01000139.1 GCA_002348045.1 Anaerolineales bacterium UBA2232 | reverse complement strand
AGTATGTCTTGGACACCGCACAGCATACATTTGACAATCCCAATCAGGCGTGGTAGCGTCCGGTTCTACACGCGCCTGTCTTCGCCGTGACGCTGCGTGAAAGCAGCGGAGCGAGCGTTCGGAACGGGTGCCAGACGTCAGCGACGGAACGGAGGTGTCGGGTGATTGGGACTGGCAAGGCGGTCCGATTCTGCATCGTCCTAACGATGGCCGTACAACTGGCCGTGCCGTGGGCTGCGTCTGCTGATGGCGGCCCGGTGCCTAGCGACGCAGAGTTATGGAGCCAGTTGCGCGAAGGCCAACAGATCGCCGTTGTCCGGACTGATCAATCGGACAGCGTATCGGTGGACCTTTTCATCTCATTGCACGACGCCTCGGGCGAATCAAACAAAGTCACGTTCTTTGTGCCATTGGGAAGTCGTGCTGACCGATTTGAGGTCCGCGAGGAGTCTTCGTTAGCTTTCGATCAGGCGATGACTGAAGATCTGGACGGGCGCCTTCGGAGTGAGGCCCAGCGTGCCATTGGGTATCGCAATTCGATCCATTGGGCGTTGGCGTCAGGGACCCTGGCCATCAACGGAGGCTGGAGCTGGCCAGCATGGGTGGTGTGGGCGATGGTGGGCTGCAGTGCCACCGACGGCGAGCTCGCTCCTGAAGCAGAGTTCGACACTCCAAGTTCGCACATCGCCATTTTTGGTCTAGATGAAGACACGGACTTGGACGCTCTGATCCAGGCGGCGGGGTTGCCGCCAGAGGTCATCCTCACCCTGGAGCAACTCCGAGGGCAGGCGGTCGCTGTCGTCAAGCTGCGGACTCAGCCTCTGGATTCGGCAGCTGCCCCTGGGAATCAGGGACCTTCGGGACAGCCAGGACTTCACCTGTCCTGGCGGTCTCAACTAGTGAACTCAGAAGGCCGTGCTGGATACTGGTATCCCCTGGGCACCGGGCGGGCCTGGGCGCACCCCATTGACCTCACAAGGGTCTATGTCGTGGCGCAAGAGGGAACCGATTTTGACCTGCGTTTTCCGCGGCTTGGGCGGAACCGCTCTGGATTTGAGTCTAACGGCTGGTGGGGAACATCCCAACCCAGGATTGCCGGGGCTAGTGAACCATCGTATGCGATCGACGAGGCGGTTGGATCATGGGGGCGCATCGTGCGCCTCACCTACACTCAGGCAAACCCGAGTGAGGACATCCTGGTGTTGCCGCAGTCCGGAGTGCGTGAGGATACCGCTGCTGCACTACGCCGGCAGTCGGTTCAGCGGACCCTGCAGGCCATAACCTGGCTGCTGGCGCCACTGTTAGCAGTCGGAATCTGGGTGGTTACGTGGCGCTACTGGATGAAGCGGATTCTGGGCGTGCGCTACCGCTGGCGTGATGGGCGTCTGTACCGCGATGCCCTGGTTTGGGCACTCGTGTATCCCCTCAGCACAGCCGCGGCTCTTGGGTTGACGGCGCTGCTGGGTATTCTCAGTGGCGGCATGCTGATCGTATTGGGAGTCCCGCTGGTGCTCGTCACCCTGTGGGGACTGGCGGCGGTGTTTCTGTTTCTTCGATTCCGAGGGCGCAGGTTCGGGGCCAAGGACAGTAAGGCGCTCTTGGCCTATGCGGCAGTAGTGTTGTCGTCCAACGTCGCCTATCTGGCCTTCGCCTTTGCGTACTCGATACTGGTTGGAGCAGCCTAGCAAGGCCCATTCCACGATACTGGCGCGCTCAACCCGGGCTACTGACGTTTCCTGACCTCATCCCATCACCGGTCCAGCGTCTCACAGTCAGGGATCGGACAGCAGCGCCAGCCGACGGTGGCTGTCAGGCGTTCTTGTACACCAAGCGCCCCTCGATGGCGCTATTCAAGTGCTGATGCGATCCCAGGTACTCCTCAAGCACCTCACGGCTCGATGTGGTGACCACGCGCCCTGGTCGGGCACGAATCAGTTCATCAGCGGTTAGTCCCACGTTGGCAGATGAGTTTCGGTAGTGAAAACCCTGGAGGCCGATGGTATACAAGTCTTCTGGGACGACTGGGTTGCCGCCAATGCTCAGGCTCTCCAGCTCTCTGGCATTGTCATCATACACGGCCCTTACCCCGCTACTGACTTGGAAACACTCGCCTTCACCGGTTCGATTATCTGGCCTCATAATGTGCCGAAAGATGCGCGTTAGCTGCTCGCCAGTGATCGTTAGCTTGTGCAGAGCATCTTCATAAGGAAAGACGGTGCGCAGGCTTCCCAGGGTGACGACGGGCCCCAACTCCTTCTGGCGGATGGCTCCACTTCCCAACAGCATCACATCTACGTCGGCTCGCTGGGCAAATATGTCGGCGAGCAGGTTGCCCAGCTCTGTCTCCACAGTGCGTTGCGGATGGGTCAGCTTGCGGTCCAGGCGGCAGAGCAGGGCACTGTACTTGCGGTCCACGATGCTGGCATAAGAGTCGACAAAGGTCTGCAGTTCGGGATCTGGTTGCGCGATTCTGCTGTCTACCGGGAGCAATTGCCAGCGCCACTCCACTATCGAGTTGGTATCGTCGTCCACCACCAGATCAAAGCGGCCCACCTGGTCGGTGCCCACTCCAGCCTGGACGATGAGCACGCCATTGATCTCGACGGGCTGCTCCAATACCGTGTGGGAGTGACCGCCGATGATGAGGTCCACTCCCCACTCGGGATTCAGCAGGGCTGCCAGCTGCTTGTCGGAATCAAAACCGATGTGAGTCAACAACACCGTCAAATCGATGTCCTCGTCTTTGTAGGCATTGCAGATTCGACCTACTTCGGCACTTGCATCCTCCAGGGAGATAAAGCTGGCAATCTGCTGATCGCTCTTGAGGGCCTGCAACACCGCCTCGGTGATTATCCCAATGAACATAATGTCCAGGCCGTCGATGTTTAGCACGGCATACGGTTGCATCAGTCGCTTGTGGTACTTTCTAATGTAGAGATTGGCATTGACGATGGGGAAGTTGGCCACTCGCTCCAAGAACAGGAGGTGCGGCAACCCATAGTCCAATTCATGATTGCCGAGGGTGACGACGTCTGGAGCCAGGTAGTTCATGAGCTCGATGGTGGAAATTCCCTTGAATTCGCTGTCGATCAAGGATCCCTGCACCATATCACCGGCAATCACGTAGAGCACGTTGGGCTCAGTGCTGCGGGTCTGGTTGAGGTAACCAGAGAGCAGAGAGAGGCCACCGATGAGGTGGCCTTCAGCTCCCTGTGCCTCAGCCACAAAGTCGCCGTGCATGTCATTCGAGTGCAGTATTGTCAGCTTCTTGCGATTCATGGCTTTCTCTCCGATCAGTGTTGAGGGTGGATCCCTCAGTGGGCAGCCCTGGTGGACTGCAACTGGATGCTGAGGGCACAATCAAGTACCCAGCGCCGCCGTCATAGCAACGGCAAGGGCACCTTGCGTGAGGAGCCTGCCTGATGGCTCGGTTATACGCGGGAACAGCCTAGTCTGATGGTGAGTTCGTCGAAATCGCCCACTACCAGGCTGGGCTGATAGGGCGTTTCCTCAAACGGAAGGTCATAGCGCCTGACCCACAAGCCCCAAAGGCCGCAGGCCCGGGCGCCCATGAGATCGAACGAATTGGCTGACACCATTGCCAGCTGGTGGGGCTCGGCGGAAAGAACGCGCGCGGCGTGTCGGTACACCACCGGCGCAGGTTTGAAGGCGCCCACGCTGTCAACTGAGACAACGTCATCGAAAACGAAGCGAATCCTCTCCCGGGCAAGGTGGTCCAGGTAGTACCTCTCACCATTGGAGAGCAGTACGAGGCGAAAGCGCTGCTTGAGTCGGGGCAGGTTGGCGGGCACGTCAGGGAAAACGGTCAAGGACCACCAGGCTTCCATCAGGTGCTCCACGCTCTTGGGATCATGATCGATCCTGTGCACGCGCAGGACATAGAGCAGGGCGCGCCGGGAGGTGGTCAAGTAGCCCGAATGCCCGGTCATCAGGAGCGTGTCCTGGTACTGCTCGATTCGTTGGCGCGCACGCCACTGTGCCCACAGCTGTTCGGCAGAGCATTCACAGGGCCGGTCCTCGAGGAACTCGGCGATTGGTCCGACCAGACTGCCACCCAGGTCCAAGATGGTGCCAAAGCAGTCAAACAGGAGTGTGTTCGCGTCAGACAGCTCGGCCACGGTTCAGCTTTCCCCTGCCATGTCGTTACCCACCACGGTATCCATGTATGCCTTGATCGTTGGCATGCCCGTCAACTTGTCATAGAAAAAGTTGTTAACGATGTTGATCACTTCATCGCGGGCGGCCTCCGCCTCAGGTATGAGCTCCTCACCACCTCGCTGGCGACCCAGTGCTTGCCGCAGGCGCAGAAGGTACCGTACAATCTCGGTTTCCTTCTCCCCCTCCAGGGCATCGACGACAGACAGAATGAGTTGATCCAGCTGGTTCACCACGTTTTCCATGGAGATGCTTGCACCGGGTTTGGCAGTGTCATCCACAGTACGAATGAGGGACCACACCTGGTACAGGACGGTGGTTGGCTCATCAAAGAGCTCGCGCAGAAAAGCTGCTTCATAGTACCGCCCCGTAAGGCGGAAGATGTTGTACATGCGTTTGGCGGCTTTGCCATAGTTCACGCTCTTGGTTAGGTACTTGCGGACCTCGCCCTCCAGCTGCTGCACATAATGGTCAAGCGCATCGCCGGACACGTGGCGTGCCAACTTGGAGAAGATGGGCACCGACTCCGCGTCCAGGTAGACCTCCTGGAAGTAGGGGTCCAAGTAGCCGTCCAATGGGGTAATGCTCCCGTCGGGCGCCTCCCAAGTCACGTCCAGCATGTTGCTGGCGTTGGCAAGGGTGCCGTGAACCAGGTCGGCCACCACCCAATCCAGCTTGCACCACCCTGGGTCCATGGCGGCCTGATCCCACAAGATGGCATCGGCGGTTCCATCGGTGCGCTGCACCTCCAACTTGCCGGCAGCGATCTGCTCTGCGGTCCAGGAGATGGGTGAACCCGCCTTGATGGTGCCTCCCTTGGTCAAAACGTCATAGGGATAGGAGCCGAATTTGACTTCGATGAGCTGATGGGTATCACCGTGGGCGGTACTCAAGGCCTTGTCGCGCATGAGGCGGCTCAGGATGCGGCCAGCATCCTCGCGAGTGGGAGCAATGATATTCACTCGCTCAAAGTAGTCGGCGTCTCCAGGATAGGTTTGGATCTTGGATTGGGCTGCCGATCCGGAAANNGGCCAAGGCGGTCTCCACAATGCCAGGCTCGTCGTAGAATTCGACTAGCTTGCCGATGCGACGGTAGTGGGCCAGTTCCTGAGGGCTAAAGTCCAGCATGGTGACCTTGTGCCCGAAAGTGCCCGATCGGACGTCAACGACCACGTCAGACTCTGGAGAAGCGGCTGCCATGGCAGTCAGCCACTGCAGGGCTTCGGTTTCGTTCAACTGAACTCCCAGGCGCTCGGCTGACTCGATGAGCCGGGCCAGGTCGGCATCCTGAGGCGAAACGCTGTTGCCGGTCATTGGTGCCTCCTCGTTGTTTCTGGCGCCAGTATAGCCAAGTGCTGGACAATCGGCAAGCTCCTCCGCCGGAGTCCGGCGGACTTTAGAGGCGTTGGGGACCGGCCTATAATGCTGACACAGAATCATGACGATGATGGAGGAGCGGCTATGGCGCTGATCCAATTCGTTCGAAATCACAACGACGAGAGCACTGAGCGGGGATTCCAGTTCGAGTTCTACTGTGACCGTTGCGGGACCGGGTGTCGAACGCGATTCAAGCAATCCACTACCGGGCTGGTGTCGGGCGCACTGGAGGCGGCCAGCAGTGTCTTGGGCGGGCTGTTCAGCACGGCCGCGGACCTTGGCAGCCGCGTCCACTCCGCGGCCTGGGAACAGGCTCACGATGATGCCTTTGTGGAGGCAGTAGCCGAGGCGAGGCCTTTCTTCGTTCAATGCCCGCGTTGCTCATCGTGGGTCTGCCGCAAGAGCTGCTGGAACGTCAAGCGCGGGCTCTGTAAGGAATGTGCTCCTGACCTGGGAGTAGAGATGTCGGCTGCCCAGGCCAGCCGCTCTGTTGAGGAAGTGTGGGCACATGCGGCGATGGCCGATGAAGACCGCAAGCTCTCCAGCGAACACTGGCAGGAGACCATTCGTGCGTCGTGCCCAGAATGCCAAGCGCCACTGGCCAGCAATAGCAAGTTCTGTCCCGAGTGCGGTGCCAAGCTCAAGGGCGCCAAGTTCTGTGCGCAATGCGGAGCGGCTTGGCCTGCCAGCGCCAAGTTCTGCCCGGAGTGCGGCGCCAAGGGATAGCCCACACCAAGCCGGAGGCAGCAGGCGCTGCTGCCCGCTTGCGCTCTGACAGGAGCCGCATGCCGTTGAGGGTCACGATCAAGGACGTACCCATGTCCGCAAAGACGGCCATCCACAGCGTACTGTGACCCGAGATGGCCAACAAAAGGAAGACGGCTTTGATAGCCAGTGACAGGACGATGTTCACTCGGATGGTCTTTAGGGTGCGCCTGCCCAAACGTACAACATAGGGAATCCGTCGCAAGTCGTCAGACATCAGTACGATGTCGGCCGCCTCCAAAGCGGTGTCACTGCCCACCGCACCCATGGCGATGCCAACGTTGGCCGCGGCAAGCGCGGGAGCATCGTTGACGCCATCCCCAACCATCGCTAGCCTGCGGCCATCCGCCTGAAGCCTGCGCACCGCCGCCACCTTGTCCTCGGGAAGCAGGTTGGCGTGAACGTTCTCAATGCCTACCTGCTGAGCTATGCCGCGGGCTGTAGGCGTGTTGTCGCCGCTAAGCAGCAGGATGTTGCCCAGGCCGAGGTCACGCAATTGCTGAACAGTCTCGCGGCTTTCGCTGCGGACCTGGTCGGCGACAGTGATCAGCCCAAGGACGGCGCGCTGGTCGGCAAGCAGGGTGACCGTCTGACCTTGGGCTTCCATCTCCTCCACTTTGGCGCAAATCCACTGGGCATGGGGCACTCGTTCGCTGAGCATCCGGTGGTTTCCTACATAGTAGAGGTTGCCGTCGATGGTTGCCTGACCGCCGTGGCCTGGTGCCTCCTGGAAGCCCTCGGCATTGGCCAGGCGAAGTCCGCGCCTGTGCGCCTCGTCAACGATTGCCTTTGCCACCGGATGGGTTGATGATGACTCCACGGCAGCGGCAAGGGAGAGGACCTCACTCTCGGTCAGACCAGTGGGGCTGCCAGGCTCACCCTCGGACCAGAGGGGCTCGATAGCGGTGACCACTGGGCATCCGGTGGTTAGCGTCCCGGTCTTGTCAAAGGCCAGCGAATCCACACCGGCTATCGCCTCAAGGAACGCGCCTCCCTTAACCAGGACGCCGTTGCGGGCGGCGGCAGAAATGGCTGATACAATGGCTACTGGCGTAGAGATGACCAAGGCACACGGACAAGAGATCACCAACAGGACAAGGGCTCGGTAGAGCCAGTCGCCAAATGGTGCGCGCAGCACAAGAGGCGGAATCATGGCAACGGCCATGGCGCCCAGGATGACCACCGGGGTATAGTAGCGAGCAAAGGTGTCTACGAAGCGTTGGGCCGGAGCACGTCGGGACTGGGCATCCTGTACCATCTGGACGATGTGGGCCAGGGTGCTGTCGTGAGCGAGTTTGGTGACCTGGACCGTCAAGGTGCCGTGCCCATTGATGCTGCCGGCGTACACCGGCGTACCCGCGCCCGCCTCAATGGGTTTCGATTCGCCGGTGATGGGCGCCTGGTTCATGGTAGACGACCCGCTGTACACAACTCCATCAACAGGCAGCCTTTCGCCAGGCGCCACCAGGACTTGGTCACCTATGACGATGTGTTCAACGGATACGCGATCGGTGTGACCATTGTGGATTCTGGTGGCTTCCTGGGGCGCCAGGGTCATCAGCGCTCGGATGGTCTGACGGGCGCGGTCCATGGTCATGGCCTCCAGGGCATTGCCCAAGGCAAACAGCAGCATGGCTGTGGCGCCCTCAGCCCATTCACCGATGATCATTGCGCCAACAGCCGCGATGGTCATCAGAGCGTTCATGTCGAGACTCCTGGTGGTTCGGAATACTGCCCAGCCGCGCTTGGCGACAAACCATCCTGCGCTAACTGTCGCCAGGGCATAAGCGATGACTGCCGCCTCCTCCGCAACCCCCAAGAACGACAGCGCTGACGCTGCCAAGAGGAGGACGGCTGCGGAAACAGTGAGGATGGTGCGGGACCGCTGCCCCAGGGTTGCAGTCCACTCCAGGCGCCCGGTACCCAAGTTCGAATTTGAGGGTACTCCTCCTCTTAGGCGGGCTGAGTAGCCCATCTCGGATACTAGTTTTGCGGTGCGCTGGGTAAGGTCTGCGGAAGCGGACGCGAAGGTTGTCACGCGGAGCACAGAAGTGGCAAAGTCCAGATTCGCCTCAACAGCGTCGGGTAAGGAAAGAACCGCCTGCTGGACCTTGACGGCACAATCGGCACAATCAAGCCCGGCTACGTCGAAGACAAGCAGGGAACGTGCCGCAACACCGTAGCCACACTGGCGAATTCTCTCAGCCAGAACCGACACGGTAACGACCAAGTCATCGTACGTCACGGCTACCGATGAGGTGGCGAGGTTGAATTCCGCCCCGTACACGCCTGGGGTCTGTTCCACACACCTGACCAGCTGGCGAGCACAGTCTACGCAGTCGAGTCCGGTGATTTCCAGGTCCACACGGGCCTTAGCGACAGCGGGTGGCTTACCTTCGACAGCTGGCTGACTACTGGGTTTATCAGAATCCTGTTCTGGCGAAGATGAGCAGCACGAGGAGGTGCGGTTGGTCTCATGTGTTGTGTTGGGTTGTTGCACCAAAGCCTCCGGAACAAGTGTTGACGCTAAGCCTGAATCTGTCACCTGCACCACTGGAAAGCGCACGTAGTGGCCCTTTGCGCCGATTGGCAATCACCGGCGCTAAACGTGGCGCACGTGGGCAGTGCCGAGGCTGAAAAGCGTGGCTACATGCTCGTCATGGATCGAGTAGAAAACGGTTCGCCCCTCTTTGCGGTTCTTGACCAGGTTCAGTTGCCGCAAGAGGCGCAGTTGGTGTGAAATGGCTGACTGCGTCATTCCCAGCGACGTGGCGATGTCACAAACACACAACTCACCGGCTGAGAGGGCCGACACGATACGTACGCGCGTCGGATCGCTCAGGGCGCGATATAGGTCCGCCAGACGAGTGGCCGTCAGGCCGTCCACCAGTTGACCCTGGGCCTGTCTGACCGCACCGTCGTTCTTGTGCGAAATCTCACAGCGTTCGTGCCGTGCCGTCATGGTTTCGCTCCCATCCAAACCGTGCTGTGCGCGTTCGCGATATATGAGCGCACGTTCATATATCTATTCTAGGCCGTTCATTGCCCTGAGTCAAGTCAGAGCAGGCACTGACCACAGGCCGAGCTCCGCACAGCCGCAGCTTGACCCGTGCCTTCCTGGCGATTAGAATGGCGCACAGGTTCGCGGCAGAGGTTGCGACGTGAAGCAGGATCATCATCATTCGATTAGGCTGTCGGCCCAACTCGCTGCACTGCGCGACATCAGCAGGGCGATGCAGGCCGCACAGGACTTGCCCAGTACCCTCAGCATGATTACCGCTACGACGGCCGAGGTGATGGGCGTGGCGTCGTGCTCAGTCTATTTACTTGATGCAGCCGGAGAGTACCTGGTCCTAAAGGCGACAACGGGCCTTGCCAGCGAGGCGGTTGGCAAGGCGCGGCTGCGTCTCGGTGAGGGCATCACTGGCTGGGCAGCGCAGCACGGGGTTCCAGCTGGTGTTCATGACGCAGCACGGGACCCACGGTTCAAGTACCTACCGGAGACCAACGAAAAACTGTTTCAGTCTCTACTCGCGGTCCCGCTGGTGAGCAGGGACCGGGTCATTGGAGCGATCAATGTCCAGACAGCGGAGCTCAGGCAATACTCGGAGGATGAGACTGAGCTGCTTTCTTTGATAGGCGACCTTGTTGCCGGTACGCTGGAGAAGGCTGTTCTCTACGAGAACATGTCGGGGCGTGTAGCAGAGCTATCAGCATTGATGGAGGTCAGCAGGGCTGTCATTGCACCGCTGTATCTGGATGAGGTGCTCGGTGTGGTCATGCGCATGACAGCTCAGGTGATGAACGCCGGCTTCTGCTCCCTGATGCTCATCGACGAAGAGTCCGGACGCCTCTTGATACGGGCAACGCAGCGGCCTGTGTCAACTGACTGGGAGGGCCCATCCTTCCGCGTTGGCGAGGGGCTCATTGGCCGAGTTGCCCAGTCAGGTATCAGCACGATGACTCTGAACCTGTACAGCGACTCCGACGATGCGCATGCCCGGTTCGCTGCGCAGGAGGGCCTTGTCTCCCTGCTTTCCGTGCCGTTGAAGGTACGAGATAGGGTCATTGGCGTGCTGAACTGCTATACCAAAGAACCGCATGTGTTTTCGCCCGAAGAGGTCAACCTGTTTACCAGTCTGGCGAACCAAACCGCCCTGGCCATAGAGAATGCGCGACTGGTGACTCATGCGGCGGTGATCCGAGAGATGCACCATCGCGTCAAGAACAACCTGCA